>CAYHGN010000027.1:0-32496 GCA_964356005.1 uncultured Sphingobacterium sp. | reverse complement strand
AATCCGGTGAAATATGGAGGCTGTGCGAAGATTATTGGGGTGGCCTGATTTTTTTTAAAGGAAATTATGATACGTCATACTGTTATTTTTAAGCTTAAGCACTCTGAAAATTCAAAGGAGGAGGCAAATTCCATGATGCTGCAAGCAAATTAGCTTACATATCCGCTGAATGACAAATTGGAGGTTCCCAATTCGTGGGAATGACAAATCGGGTGAGATAGATGGGGAGATTCCAGCCTTCGCGGAATGATGTATTGATTAGGAGGTTCCAGCTTTCGCTGGAATGACAAATTGGATGGGAGGTATGGGGAGATTCCAGCCTTCGCTGGAATCGGTTCAGCTTACCTACTACTTTTAACGAACCAACCTGCGGCAAGATCATGCCAATATGGGTTAAGTTTTTCAATTAAATTATTTTTCCAGGATCGTTGCCAGGTCTTTAATTGTTTTTCCCTGGCGATGGCTAAGTTCACATCAGTAAATTTTTCATACCACACCAGTTTCGTGCAATTGTATTTGCTTGTGAATCCATAAACGAGCTTTCGTTTATGCTCGTATACTCTTCTGCGTATATTGTTAGAAAAACCGATGTACAAAACATTATGTTATGTATTTGTAAGCATGTAAACATAATATTCCCTCATTCCCCAAAACTGCAATCCCCGAAATACATAAAGACAATAAATGAGTAAAAGGGCTTCATCATTTATCGTACGGTTCCGTATTTAGATTCCAGCGGAGGTTGGAATCTCCTGCATCCCCCCAAGCTTGTCATTCTCGCGAAAGCGAGAACCCCCTGCAAAACATATTAAAGGGTTGGATCATTGAAAGAGAGAATTTCCGACAATACATTTTAAGTCGGACCAGCGAAAGCTGGAACCTCTCTATCCTTAAATAATAATCCCAAGCTTAACCCCCGGCTGTCATCCCGGACTTGACCCAGCTGTCATCCCGGGCTGAAGCCCGCCCAGATGAACTCCGTTCGGACTGGCGCGACAACGAACAATCTCATTAACCCCAGCTAAAGCTGGGGCCTATTGAGCAACCGTACTAGTATTAATACGTAACATAACAAAGTCACACCAGACTTGACCCGACCTGTCACACCGGGCTTGCTCCGGTGCGGGACGGGATCATTGCGCAGTCCACCCCCCATCAACAGGCATAGCAGCACCAGTAATCATTGAAGCATTTTCAGATGCTAAAAATAAGGCAAGGGCTGCGATCTCCTCTGTATTGACAAAGTTTTTGATAGCATGTTTTTGCAAAATGTTTTTTTGAATTACTTCGGCCTCGGGAATATTGTTTTGTTTAGCCAGATCTAAGATTTGCTTTTCGACCAATGGAGTCTTAACAAAACCCGGACAAATGGCGTTCACTGTAATTCCGTGGCCAGCACCCTCTAAAGCCAAAGATTTCGTTAACCCGATGAGGCCATGTTTAGATGCTACGTAAGCAGATTTATTTTCGGATGCCACTAAACCATGCGCAGAGGAGATATTGATAATCCTTCCCCATTTTTTGGCTTTCATGCTCTTCCATACAGCCTGAGAGGTGCAAAAAGCGGCTGTCAGATTAACAGCAATGATATCATTCCATTTATTCAATGGGAAATCTTCAACAGACGAAACATACTGAATCCCGGCATTATTCACCAGAATATCTATATCACCTAAATGGCTGGAAGCATCTCTTACCATTATTGAGATCTCTGCAGGATCAAGCAGGTTTGCTGAGGAGTAAAAAGTATTGATTCGATGTTGCTTTCCAATCTCAGCAGCAATCGCAGCACCATTCTTCTCCAGTCCATGAAAAACAAGATTATATCCAGATTTTGCGAATTCTCTGGCAATACCCAGACCGATGCCGCTGGTACTTCCGGTAATCAAAACATTTTTAGCTTTCATAAACCCGAACTGTTTAGCTTAATGGATATCCCAACTAATCCTTAATGCATTCATCAGCAAGGTACAGAACAGACTCGTAGTTCTTACCTACGGCTTCAGACATCGCAATCTCACAGGTCTTTCCTGAAGAATAATAGCCTTCATAAGTCCCCTTTTTGACTTCCATTGCCTCTGGAGCGGTTGCTGAAGCAGTCAGTTCGGGATATAGAAAACCACGATCTCCTGCCATTCCACAACATCCCGAATGAACCGGAACATCTGCTGTATGACTAAAATGAGAAGCGACAGCAAGAAACTTCCTCTCAAGGCCCATTTTCTGTAAAGAACAAACCGGATGAAGCACAATTGTACCCTTCTTTTCAACAGGTCCGCAAGCCGGTATCACATAATCATGGAGGTAATCAATACTATCCAAAATGCTCAAACGATCATACTTCTCTTTATTACTTTCACTCAAAACCGGACGACATTGCTGGAGTGTATGGGAACAGGAAGTTACATCCAGAATAACCGGCAGCATTCCTCCATTCGTAATTGTCCAGAGCTTCTCAATGGTCTCATTTACCTTATCCGCATAAGCGGGATTATAGCCTTTGGAAGAAAAAAGCTGTCCGCAGCAAAGTGATTCTATTCCTTCAGGTATTATGACTTTGATTCCTGATTTGGATGATACACTTAAGAAAGTATCCGGGATATTCTTTTTACCTGTCGTACCCCCCATCACCCTTGAAATACAGGTTGGGAAATAAACTACAGCTGGTCCATTATTGGTTTCAGAATTTGCAAAATGCTCATATTTTCCTGAAATAGAGCCACTTACAATTAATTGATTACTCCATAGCGGAAATGCAGGAATGATCTTTTTTATCCCCCTTGTCATCAGGTTCATTGAATTCTTTCCAAAGACCTTATTGATCAATGTACCTGACTCAAGTGCAAAATTGACAATGTAGGTTACCAAACGGAAATTCTTTGAGACAAGAAGTGCCACCTGATTTGAAAAACCAGAGTGACTTTCTCGTCTCAATCGTTTAACCAGATCTCCTGTATTAATATCCACCGGACAGCTCGTTGCGCAGAGTCCATCAACTGCACATGTATCAAGACCATCGTACTGAAATTGCTGAACGAGTTCTGTATGAGTGCCATGATCTCCTTTAGATTTTAATAAGGCCAGTTCCCGTCTGACAACTATCCGCTGTCTTGGGGTAAGAGTTACATTCCGGCTTGGACATTTATACTCACAATAGCCACACTCAATACATCTGTCGACTTCCTGCTCAACACTTGGTAAAGATTTCAGGTTGTGTAAATGGGCATTTTTATGCTCATTGATAATGACTCCGGGATTTAGCAGGTTCTGCGGATCTACGACCTGCTTTAAGCTTTTCATGATCTGATAAGCTTCAGAGCCCCATTCCGTTTCCACAAAGGGAGACATGTTTCTGCCGGTGCCATGTTCAGCCTTCAGCGTACCATCATATTTATCGACAACCAGCTCAACAACTTCCCTTAAGAATTTATCGTAGCGTACGACTTCCTCTGCAGAATTAAAGGATTGAGTTACTACGAAGTGAATATTACCATCCTTGGCATGGCCGAAGATGATCGCATTCTCATATTCATATTTTTCGAACAGAACATGTAAATCGAGAATTGCATCCCCCAGTTTAGCAACCGGAAAAGCAATATCTTCAAGAATAACTGTTGTCCCGCTCGCCCGTACAGCACCAACTGCCGGAAACATCCCCTTACGGAGCTTCCAGTAAAACGCCTGAATATATGGATCCTCGGTAAAACTAATAGGCTCCAGTAATAAAAATGAGCCGGTATGAGGCAGGAGGCTGTCAATTTTAGCCTGTAATTCTTCCTTGCTGTTGCTTTGATATTCAACCAATAAGGCTGCAGCAGTTTCGGGTAAGGTTTTTAAAATTTCAGGAGCACCTTTCAGATCCTCAATCGACCTTAGAGATGCCCTATCCATTAGTTCAACAGCCTCGGCTCCAGATTCAGTTAATGGACCAATAGCCTGACAGGCAGAATAAATAGTTTCAAAGTAGATGAAAGCGGTGGACTTGAACGGATAATCAGGTACGGTTTCCATCACCGCCTCGGCGATGAAGCCAAGTGTACCTTCTGCACCGATCAGCAGGTGCGAAAGAATATCGAGCGGGTCAGAGTAATCAATAAAGGCATTGAGGGAATATCCAACTGTATTTTTAGTGAGGTATTTTGTTCTGATCCTCTGTGAAAGAGTTGGATTCTCAGCAATCTGATTTTTTAAATTTAACAGGGTTGCGTAGATATCCGGGCATTCCTCCTTAAAGCGGTGGTAATCAGCCTTGAGCTCAGTTGAAAAGCTTTTACCGCAAGGCAGAATAAAACGAATGTGTTTTGTGGTATGATAAGAATTCAGACTTACCCCGCAGCACATCCCGCTCGAGTTATTCGACAGAATCCCGCCAATCATTGCTGAGTCGATACTGGATGGATCAGGTCCTATTTTGCGTTTATGCTTTTTTAGAAAGGTATTAACCATTGAACCTGTAATTCCGGGCTGCACTCGTACAAGGCCTCCATTATCCTCAATCAGCAATTGATTCCAGTACTGGCTCAGATCTACCAGGATACCATCAGTTATGGATTGACCCGACAAACTAGTACCACCTGTTCGAAAGGTCATTGGAATTTTATTCCGGTGAGAAAATTCAAGCAGTGAGATGATTTCCTTTTCACTAACCGGTTGCACAACTGCTTTTGGCCTCAGATAATAAAAACCTGCATCAGACGCATAAGCAACAAGGTCAATTAATCGGCATTTTATTCGTTCTTTTGGCAGAATAGCTTCCAAAAGCTTCCCAATATCCATATTTTTTGTTTAGACCTCTAAATTGAAATAATTTCTAATGGAATACAAATTCCCAGGAAAAGCAATTTTTTACATTGTACTCAAAACCCGCTGCGATACCGCTATTGCGTGATCAATATCTGCCTCAGTATGGGCGGTGCTGATATACCATAAGCCTCTGCCAATTATCCTGATCCGCTCATCGTGCATTGCAGAAATGAATTTACCCAACTTTGCCTTATCGTAAGTGAGGGTATCGCGATAATCCTTAACCTTCTTAAGATCTGTGAAACCGATATTAAACATCGGCCCCGGACCCTGAACAAGTAAATTATGATTATTGCCGGTAGCTGCTTCTCTTAGGCCATTGATCAGCTTATTTCCAAGCCTGAACATTCTTTCATATGGATTTTCCTGCTCAAGGACTTCAATAGTTGCCAAAGCGGCTGCGATTGTTGGATTACTTGAGTTCATTGTTCCTGCATGGATTACCTTGCCTTCTTCAATCAGGCCCATCCATTCTCTTTTTCCGACAATAGCACTTATAGGGTATCCGCTACCCATTGCCTTCGCGAAAATTGACATATCAGGAGTAATTCCGAAATATTGCTGAGAACCGCCAATGCTCATTCTGAAACCGGTGATCACCTCATCAAAGATCAAAGCAATGCCATACTGATCACATAAACTGCGTAGACCGGCATGGAAACCTTCTTCAGGCATGATACAGCCATTATTGCACATAATCGGTTCAGTAATTATCGCTGCAATCTCTCCATGACGCTCTGCAAGAGTTTTCTTTACCAGTTCAATATCATTCCAGGGCAATATGATGAATTCATCCTTTGAATGTTCCGGTATTCCTGCAGACCAGGGATAAACATTCGGATTCTCCCTGCTTCCAAGTGCATCAGCAGATGGAGTTGAAATCCCCCAGGCCACATTATCCAGCCAGCCATGATAATGTCCTTCAAAGCGGAGAAATTTTTGTTTTCCAGTCTTTGCTCTGGCAACCCTGAAGGCAGTTTGAACTGCTTCGGAGCCATCGAGACAAAAACGCATTAATTCTGCAGATGGAATGAGCTTATTAATTTTTTCTGCAAGTTCAATTTCTTTAATATGCTGTCCCGCATAAAGCTGTCCAAGTTCAGAATAATCATTTACCGACTTCAACACATGAGGGTGAGAGTGACCCAGAATCAGTGGACCCTGACTTAAGGTAAAATCCAGATAATCATTCCCATCCACGTCAAACAGGTGACTTCCTTTACCATGCGTATAAAATATCGCATGCGGATGATTGTATTTTCTGAATTCTGAAGAAACGCCCCCGGCAAGTACTTTCTTTGCCCTTCCAAGTAAGTCGGCTGATTTGGAATAGTCTAAACTTTTCATGTAGTTTTGATGTTAATTTATTGAATATGGGGCCAATTTTGATTGGTTCATATTATTTAATGTTATATGTTTCTGTTTTAATTGATATCCTCTTTTAAAAATCGGATGAGCTGTTCTTCCCTTTTCTGATTCATTTCTTCCGAAAACTTCTCATCCCAGAGATAAAATCCTTCTCCATTTTTTTGCCCAAAATGACGTTGAGCAACCAGATCCTTCAATTTTTCAGATGAATGATCGGCATTACTCAAGTCTTTGAAGAGGTAATCCGAGATAGAAGCAAAAACATCGAGTCCACCCATATCAGCTGATAACAGAGGGCCTGTAACAGGTAATCTTCGCCCGATACTATAGGTAACTGCCGCATCAATATCCTCTTTACTTGCGATACCCTGTTCAAGAAGATATTGAGCCTCCCTGAAAAGTGCGAACTGAAGCCGGTTCCCTACCAGTCCGGGCACTTCCTTTTTAACTTCGATCGGCTTTTTATTCATGAGCTTCAACATGTTTATTGCCCTGTTAAAGGTTTTATCATCTGTAGATTCAGCTCTTAATACTTCCACCAAAGGAATGAGATGAGCTGGATTCCAAAAATGTGTTGCAAGGGTTCTTTCAGGATGTTTTAAATTCAAAGCAATACGACTTGGGCTCAGTCCGGAAGTATTTGTTGCAAGAATAACCCCCTCGCCACACATTTCATCCAGTTTTCTAAAAAGATCATTTTTAAGCTCCAGAACCTCAGGGATACATTCAATGATAAAAGTAGCACCATCAACAGCTTCTGACAATGAAGATGTTCCGGTAATATTTTTGAGGATCTGACTTAGCTGATCTTTTGTGATCAGACCATTTTTAAGAAGAGTACTTAATTTATCAGTGATAGCTGACAATCCATTTTGAATATCATTTGTATCAACACCATACATTTTCACCTTCATACCCACCCAGGCTGCATTCAGAGCAATGGAATGACCCATGGTACCGCAACCAATTATTGCCAGTCTTTCCATCTCATTTGAATCCGGCACAATCGATAATTTATTGGAATATCAGCGTTCCGAAAAACTGGGGAAGATGAAAATTCGGTCTGGGATTGTCCACAATATTCCAGGTAATATAATTTGGATTGGAGGTCCTGCTACCTGTTTTATAAAAATTTGCTTTCCATATCACACCAGGTGCAGGCTTACTAACCTTTGAGAATTTCGCTAACATGGACAAAGGAATCCTGTATTCAATGGTCCAGGTTACCAGTTCAGTAATTTCAGGATCAACCTTTGATGGCAGCGAATGAGCAATTTCAATTTCTTTAATTTCACTTGCTTCAAGTTTTACGTAAGGTGTGGCAGGGTATGGATGCTTAATATAAAAGATCAAAGGTGTGCCACCGGCATTAATTTCAAGATTGAAATAACTTAAGGGAAGACTGGAATCAGGAGAAAAGAAAAATTCAACACATGAATCACCAGATACGTTACCATTATATTCCTGCACCACACTGCGGACAAAACGGTCTTTCACCTGAAAAATCACATAAACATTGTCATTATCATACATCATTTTGGCTTCAACCGTTGGTTTGAACGGAGGAATTGTCCCCATATAGTTTTCGATTTTAATCGTTTCTATATTCTTCCACTGTGCCTTATTCCAGTCTGCGTTGATTGTTAAGGTACCTTTTAACTTAGAAACCTTATACTTTTTATCTTCAAGGGGCTTGGTAAGAGAACCTGCAACTGATATCGAGTTTGGCTTCTCAGGAGTAACAATATCTCCACCTTTCATTAAGAAAGGTAGAGATATAAATAACAAATAGGTGATAAATTTCATGGTTTTTATTTATCTATCGACGTCCGGCGCGATACCTGGATACTTCATTAGCAGTAATAGGACTTGAATTATTTCCAAAGCTTGATCTGACATAAGTTAAAATCTGTGCGATTTCTGTATCCTTTAGATAACCATGAGGTGGCATTGCTTCGTTGTATCCAACACCTTTAACTGTAATTGGACCTGATAGACCGTTCAATACTAACTCAATTAACTTTCTTCTGTCGCCATTTACCCATTCAGATTCAGCTACAGGAGGAAAACGTGTACCATCACCTTTACCATTCTGCTGATGGCATGATGCACAATAGGTGTTATATAGTTTTGCACCTGCGGCCAATTGACCTTTCATTAAATTATCTTTTTCGAAATCAGGAGTTTTAACGTTTGGCGAAGTTAATTTACGCGCTGCCATTCCAGCTAGCTGACTGGTACCGAAATTTTTCTTGTCGCCTTTAAACATAACTCTCCAGATCTTTCCCTTCTCACTGTCATTCATATAAAGAGATCCATCTGGACCTTGTGCAAGACCCATTGGACGATATTTTGCGTCTGAAGTGTAAACGATTGTATCTACCCCACCAAATCCATCAGCAAATAATTCCCATTCGCTGGAAAATTTTCCATTTATAAATGGCACGAATGCTACACAATAACCACCCTGAGGGTATGGCGCACGAATAGTTGAGCCGTGGAAAGCGACGAATGCTCCATTTTTATAACGCTCAGGAAACTGCTTCCCTGTATAAAAAAGTAAATCGTTTGGAGCAAAATGGCCAGGAAAACCTATAATTGGCATATTGTATTTAGCAGCATCCCCTTCTTTTTTACCATCACCACCATATTCAGGATTCAATAACTTTTTACCCTGCATAAAATCATAGTAGTAATAAGGCCAACCTGAATCAGAACCTTCAGGTACTTTCAGAAACTCTTCAGATGGTAATAAAGCGCTATGCCATGAAGTATACATATTAGACCATGTTCTGGAAAAATCATCACGTCCATGCTGCATTGCATACAAAGAGTTATCCACTTTATTCCATGCCATACCTACTATACTGCGAATTCCTGTAGCATACATGGTACCGTCACTCTGTTTCTGGTTCAATTTATTCTCACTGAACTTCCAAACACCAGCATGTTCCTTCAATTCAGGACAAGGCATTTGCCCCATAGAACCTGGCTGTCTGTCAGCAATCTGACAAACATCGCTGGGTGAACCAAATGGAACATACATGTTTCCCTTATTATCAAAAGCAATTGGCTTGGCGATATGAGAAGATTTTCCCCTTTTGTAATTATCAATAACAATAGTTTCTGTTTTGCCTTCCGGTACCAATTTTCCAGGAGTCAGTTTGGTTCTTAAAACTTCACCCGCAGTACTGAAATACAGATAACCCTTGTGAATACGCATTGCAGTACCATAATTGCCTGTATCCGGATAGCTTCCGAAGTACTCAATGATATCTGCTTTACCATCATTATTATTATCTCTTAAGGCAACACTACCCCGTTGTTGGGCATCAGGCACCCTTAATTTTACATAAATATCTCCATTCTTATTAACTGCAAGATGCCTTGCACGGCCCAGGGAATCAGCAACTACAACCGCTTCAAAATCGCCGGGAAGTGCAAGACCTCCATTATCAGGATCACCCTTAGGTAGTCCACCGGGACCACCTGAATTGATAAAACTAATTGTTACGACAAATGCCAGACCTAAAAAAGCAATTAGCTTTGTCCGAAGGTTAGTCGCGTATAAATTTTTAAAATTGACTTTCATTTTTATTGAATTTTGCTTTTAAATTGGGGGTTCTTTAAATAAAATGCATATTCTTGACTTTTTACTGATTTTCCAAATTAAACGCGTATTATTTCTGGTATATTCTAAAAAAAGTATCTGCTATTTAAATAAATTTTTGTGAAATGATTATCTTTTGTTCTTAAAGGCATCAGGAATCATAAACTCATACTCCTTAGGGTGCCAGGGGGCTATACTTTGTCCTGTAGGCCGGGGCGCTGTTGGCCTGATAGGTTCATAACCTGCCGCAGAATATTTAATGTTTAAAAACGGTGTCTCTTTAACCTTTCCTTCATTCAGCGATCGTATACCCATATCAATAATTCCACTTGTCAATAAGTTTCTTTCAATTGGAGCAGTTGGACCGCTAACAATGAATTTCTGGATATTTAGTGCCAGATAGCTAAAATGAGCATACGTTGGACCTCCGCTGAGTACAAATTCTGTCGCCACAATTCCATTTGGGGTTTTTGCAGAATAAGCCCAACCAGTATTGACATATTTATCCAGCATCATAATTGTTCCTTTAGTCCCATCTGCATAATTAACAATTACAGCAAAAGGTGTAGTTACAATCTCACGCATGTTCCCTGTTGCCTTACCCTGTATGGTATCACAAGCTGCATCAACTAATTTTTGAGAAATCTTTCCTGAATCAATAGCTTTCCAAACATCATCTCCCTTCAAGCCTTCAACGCTTTTAACACCGGTTTCTCCGCCAGACCTTCTCTCAAGCATACACTGAAGGATTTCTGTTACATGAAAACCATAAGCATCAAGTGAAGCATATCCGATAGCCACTGCTTCTGATATCTTAACTCCAATCGGATGTATCAATTGCTTATCTCTCCAGCAATATGGCAAGGAAGAGCCTGCCATTAGTGGGACGTTCAATTCTTTAGCACGATCATAAATCCATTTGCTATCTAACCAACTATAAGACAAAGCTTTATCTGTAAAAACAGGCACTGATCTATTGGATGCATCAAACACTCTGAATATCCTTTCAAGATAATTCATACGGGGATATAATTTCATACCCAGTCTGTTGTAAGGATATTCGCCATGTTCACCGACATAAATCACCGCATCGACAGCAAGTTTATCCCCTCCCAGAGTTAATGCTTCTTCAACTGTGGGATAGACCGGGGTATTATTCATATTCGCTATTTTGATACCCGTATCATTTGCGCCAACCTGCTCAATGTATACCGAAGCAATTTTTATTTGAGGAGCCACCATTCCCTCATCAGTTGGAATACCCAGAAAAAGTTTTGTGCCGATTACATCGGCATGTGCACTGTTTCTGTAAATATGGGTAATGAACGCGACTTTCTTAATCCCATCCTGACCAGCAAGAGCTCTTGATAATTGTTCCGTAATATCAGTGATATTTCCATCTTCACCCAGTACAAACCCCGGAACGATACTCATTCCGGCTGCGGTTAGAACTGATTTTTTAATAAAGTCCCTTCTGGGATTTGTACTTTTTACTTTCATCTTAATAAGTTTATGTAAAATAAATATCGTTATAAAGGATTACCAACCCACTGCATAACCATTTCGTCTCAGATCGGCACCACCCATTAGCCAGCCTGTTTTCTGGTCTATAGTAATACCCTGAGCTCCTCCAACGGTCATTGACCAATCGCCCAGGCTTGTGTCAATCACATAACCCATCCCTCTTAATGTTTTGATAACGCCCGCTTGTACTCTGGTTTCCATGATGATCTCCTTTGCCGGTACTGAGCCCAACTCATCCTTCCATCTGAAGCGGGGTGCACTTATCGCATCCTGAATATTCATCCCGAAATCTATGTTATTCATAGCAACCTGCGGCACAGACTGTAAAATACCGAAACTACCCGGTGAACCTATAATCAACTGAGGCTTGCCATCCTTATGGAATTGCATCATGCCACCTATACACCATCCAACAGCTTTGCCGGGTGCCACAGTATTTGCTTTGCCGGGCTCCAATGTCATCCAATCCAACGCGCTATTAAACACTACACCTGTATTGCCAGCAACATAACCCGAACCAAAACCTCCGCCATGAGTCTGAATAATTACCACTGCATTTCCCCATTTATCAACTGCAGACAGACTTGTTGTGGCATATCTGTATTTGGCTGCATTAGGATCATCAACAGGATCCGGGCTATTATTCAGGGAAGTCTCAGGCTTCAATCCGGCCTTTCTTTCCTTCACCATAGCTATTACCTTTTCGCGTTGTTTAGCTATGTATGCATCAGAAAGCAACATGTCGACAGGAACATTTACGAATTTCGGATCACCAATATATTTATCAGTATCAATTCGGCTCAGATTTACCGCTTCAAGCAAATGAGCGAGATAGTCAACACTGTTATGACCCATCTTTTGCAGATCAAAACCTTCCATGATCTTAAGGGTTTGTAACTGCTGGAGACCCATTCCTGGAGGAGGGTTATTGTATACTGTATAATCACGATATTTGATAGATATCGGATCAACCCACTGTACTTTATCAGGTACGGATGCCAGGTCCTTTTCGGTGATAAAACCCCCATCGCGGGCAAAAGCTGCTGCCATTTCTTTAGCAATCTCACCCTTGTAAAAAACATCAATACCCTCAGTGGCAATCCGTCTCATCGTTTTCGCCAAAGGCTTATTTGAAAAATAATCGCCGATTACAAAAGGATCTTTATCATTTTTAAAGAAAATCTTTCTTGATTCAGCATGAGGTGCAATCCTCTTGACCGTCCCGGCCCACATTGCCTGATCAAATTCTGTGATTGGAACCCCATTTTCAAGATAATCAATTGCACTTTCGAATACTTCAGAAAGTGGCATTGTTCCGTAATCTTTCAATGCCTTTGCCCAACCTGCAAGATTTCCGGGAACCGAGGCAATTCTTGGCCCAATACTTTCCATTGCACCATGACCGGCACCATCTGCAACTTTAACATCAGTTTTAAACTTTGTAATTCTAAAAGTTTCAGGTACCCAGCCTCCAAAAACCAGAGACCTGACCCTGTTTTCCTTCGCAGAATAGAAGAGCATATAACCCACACCTGCAGTTCCTGACATATATGGTTCTGCAGCATTGAGGGAAGCGGCGGCGGCAACAATTGCATCAATAGCATTTCCCCCTTTAACTAAAATTTTCTGACCTGCAAGTGTTGCGAGCGGATTTGCCGTAGCAATCATACCATTCTTCCCGAGTGCAGCAGGACGAAGATTATCTTTTGCGACCTGGGCATATACCTGTAAATTCAGTAGTATTAAAAATGATATCATTCCGAGGATCAGAAATGATATCTGGCTTATTTTTTTATTATTCACCTGTAAATTCATACTAAATCAGTTTATACAATATTTATCGAATGGTAAAAAAATTAATTCATTGTTAAATTATTATTTAATAAGTTAATTATTTTCAAATGGGAATAGAGGTTTTCGCCTGTGTTCATATTTAAACAAGGTCATATCAGCCTGGGTTACTCCGGGAGTATTAACCTGGATTACTGTCGGACATACCGGTGCATAGGCCGCAATTGGAGCATTAACGCCTTTGGCAACTATCGCATCAAAATCTGATGGCTGAACACCCTGTGAAATTAATTGCTGCAGACTAAAGGGCATCACTCTTGAGGAGGTCAGCATAATCTCACTGCCTTGTTCAGTCGCTACTATTGCTGTCTTACCCATATTGAAATTGATCTGCCCACCATGCCTTGGATTACTTTCCTGGAATTCGCCATTAGTTATACGGAGCAATTTTACATTAAGCCTATAACTTCTTATACAATCCAAACCTGTGCCAATTATAATCAGTTCATACCACTCACCAGGCTGATGGTTTCCGGCCATACGAACTGCCTCAGGATCATAGATGCAAACGAAATATTTGTACTTTTTCTTTTCTTCGAAGGCTTCCAGAATACAGCAATTATTTGCAGGACCGCCTCCTCCTACGTTATCACCCATATCGAGTAATAAAACCGGCTTTTTACTTTTATCAATCAAATCCAGAGAAGATTGAATGTCGTTTTTAACTCCTACAAAACTATCCCTTCTCTTAAGGATATAGGTCTCCATTTTTTTTGCAACTTGCATTGCTTTTTCACGGTTTCCATTGGCTACCACAATAATTGAAGTCCCCATTTCTTCCACATCAGCATAAGGAAAACCATGCTGAATACTAAGAGATAAAATTTCGGGATCCAGGCTTAATTCATTTGCAAAAGCATAAAGGCTTTTGCAAGGTTCATTTGCGGTTAACTGTTGCTCAATACTAATTGCCAGAGGAACCTGAACCAACACCTGAACAGGATTTGTTTTACCCTTTAAATAGTCTACCAGCAAATTCGCTGCTTCGACACCACGCTGTCTCATATCGATATGAGGATTCTCCTTGTAGGCCACCAATGCATTGGTAGATGAAACCATCAGGGGACTAACATTTGCATGTAAATCAAGTGTTCCGAAAATAGGAACTGAATCACCTACCTTTTTCCTTAGCAAACTTAACCAATGTCCGTCCATATCTGAGAACTCTTCTGAAACACCGGCTCCATGAGGGATAACAAGACAGGCATCCACAGGCAGAACTTTTTCAAGCTCATCCATCATATTTTTCAACAGCCCATTATATGTGTTTGCTGAGACAGCACCACCTGGCGTTGCTGATGCAAACAAAATTGGAATAACTTCCATCCCTTCCCTGTCCATAACCTCGAGCATTCCAGCTACTTCATTATGAGCAGTTTGATACTCTTTTCTGATTGCTTCACCAGTTAAATATTTACCGTTCCTGAAGTCGGCAGTAGTTGTTGCCTGTGGAACAAACGTATTTGATTCGTGGTAAATTCCAAGCAGGGCAACTCTAAAAGACATGATACTAAATTAAATTATAAAAAATCAAAAATTTACGGTTTTAGCATCTGTCATCACAGTTAAATCCTCTTCTTTTGGGGGATTACTATTCCAGTAAGAGGCAAGTATTGATGATGAAAAACCCATAATCGGACCACAGATAGCAGTTGCAAGTCCAACAGTAGCAATCTTACCCATAACCTTTGCAATTCCTGAAACAAGGCCGGCGTTCTGAGTACCGGTGGTAATTGAAATGGTTCGGCAATCAAATTCAGATAATTTGAAAAGTCTGGCTAGCCAATATCCAAAGAAAAACCCAAAGAGAATCATCAGAAAAACTACGATGATTAATTCAAGGCCAATTTTCAGGATGCTATCTCTACCTGCTGCCATAATTATCGCAACGATAAATGCAACACCAATCATTGAAACCAGGGGCATCGAATCATCCAGCCATTTTGCTTTCCCATGCAAAAATTTATTGAATATGAGTCCGGCACCAATAGGTATAAATACCATTTTGATTATGCCCCACATCATTTCCATAACATTAATTTCTATGAATCCACCTGCAAGTACTTTCATCAGTAAGGGAATCAGGAAAGGTGCAAGCAAGGTTGTAATGGCAGTAATTGTTATGGCGAGCACAACATTTGCTTTTGCCAAATAACACATCACACTTGCGGTAACAGATGTTGGGGCACAACCCAGCAAGATGATTCCTGCTGAGACTTCAGCTGGAAAGTCAGTTAAACTTGCAAGAGCAAAACCAAGTAGAGGCATGATTGTATACTGGCCGATTACCCCAACTATTACAGATTTAGGTGATTTCGCGAGTGCTATAAAATCTTTTATTCCCATAGAGCAACCCATTCCAAACATAATTACCTGGATGAGCGGGGTGATTAGAGTGGCAAACTCAAATCCGTTATATTCCTTAAAATATTGAGGATAATATAATGCTGTTGCAACCACTGAAAGGATTGTGGTGGTAAATGTTAGTCCGCGAAGTGCAGGGAAGCCCCTAAAACTAATGGCAATCAATAATAAAAAGGCAATAACAAAGGGGCCGGCCTCTGCGATATTACCGATGGAAGCCATATATAGGGAAATCAATAAACATACTATTGAAATACCCAACAAGAGCCGGGATAAGACAGCCTTATTCATTAAATCGGATCAGCTAAATTTGATAAAAAATTATACAGATGCTTTAATTAACTCTTCCTTAACTCTGCCGGCAACGATTTTCTCCTGACCTGGTTTTAATTGCCAAACTGAAAGTTCAATTCCATCCTTTTTCCCTCCCATTGTACCGCCACCCATCACTTCAATACCTGGATTACCATTCCACAAGCGCTCTTTCAGCTGTCTTCCGGTCATTTTTATCTTTGTATCATCCCATGAAAGGTGCAAGGTTGGCGTATTATTTGCGATCTCAGGAATAAAAACTTCAGTTACTACACCATTTATATTTTTAATGGTATTCACTACAACTGCCATACTGGCTTCCCACATTTTCCATTCCTTTTCATGATCCATTTTAATATGTCTTTCCAATGCAACATACATTGCAAGGATTTCCTCCTTGTTCACTTTATGCCCGCGGCAAATACCGCTATTCGGTGGAGCACTTAAACGTGATGCTGCAATCAGATCTTTCTTTCCCATCAGTATACCTGTACTTTGTGGCCCTCTCATTGCCTTACCACCTGAAATGGCAACCATATCGAAACCCATATCATTGAATTTCCACAGATTTTCTACAGGATGTGCATCCGAAGCAATGTCGATCATGGTTGGAATATTATGCTTCTTACCCAGGGCAAGCCATTGCTCATAGTTCAATTTCCCTTTGTTCAGCTCCCGGTTTAAAAACCACAGCATTGCGGTCTTTTCATTGATCGCGGCTTCCGCCTCTGCCAATGTTTCTACGATAATAAGTTTAGCCCCTGTATTGGTCAGTGCCTGATGGTAGCCATTGACATGAGCCTTCTGAAGAATTACCTCAGACTTCATACCATCCACATTTGGAAGCTGCATCACCTTTTTCCGGTCCATACCAGTCATCGCACCCGCAAGTCCCTGAACCAATGCCGACCAGCAGCCGGCAGTTACTGTAGCAGCCTCTGCATGACAAAGCTCTGCTATTTTAGCCCCAACTTTATCCTGAACATCATTCAATAACACAAATTCTTCAGCTCCTTTTGCAATGGCCTGAGTAACTTCAGGAGGCATCAAAGAGGCAGTCAAAGTTGTACAAACACATGAGGCATTTATAAATGTTTTAAGCCCCAGCTCTTTAAAAAGGTCACGGCCTGCAATAGCAGTTGTTGCTTCTTCGGCAGCTGCCGGCTGCACTACTAAACCGGAACCAATAATTCCACCTGCCAATGGAGCAGCGGATAGAAATTTAATGACGTCTCTACGTTTCATATGTATAATTTAAAAATATTAAAAAATCAGTCCTTCATTTCAACGATCATTTCAATCTCAACCGGAATATTTCTTGGTAATGATCCCAATCCAATCGCAGAGCGGGCATGTTTGCCATTTTCACCAAATACTTCAACCATCAAATCAGAAAATCCATTGATTACCTGAGAGTGATTATCGAATTCAGGCACTGCATTCACCATACCCAAAACCTTTACAATACGCTTTACATTATTCAAGTTACCTACTTCAGCTTTCAATGATGACAATAAGCTAATCCCTGTTAAACGTGCAGCATATTTTGCTTCTTCGAAGCTGAACTCTTTACCTACCTTACCGATCATAAATTTTCCATCGTCTTTTAGCGGACCCTGACCTGAAAGATATACCAGATTTCCAACTCTTACTGCTCCCAAAAAGTTTGCAGAAGGCGGGCCGGGGGTCCTTAATGTTATCCCTAATTCTTTGATCCTGGTTTCGGGATCTTTAGCAACAGACTGAGCATTAGCAGAATTGAATACAAGAACACTTGCCAACAGTATAAAAAGGATAAATGTGATTTGCTTTTTCATGTGATTTAAAAATATATTATTTATAAGAGATTAAATTTTTCAATTGTTTTAGCGGTTGTCTCTATTTAGCCAATGGAAAAGATAAAGCATTCAAATCATAAACGATTCTTCCACCTTTAAAAGTCATTTCACATTCAAGCAGGTTTTTTCCTTCTTTTTTGAATCTGGCAACATCATAGAATCCAAATTTACCTTCCCTAACGTTCAGTACTGTTACATCAGCAATTGCACCAACTGAGAGATGTCCGAGTTCTTCATGGTTTATAGCCTTTGCAGCAGCCCAGGTACTCGCTTTAACAGCATCAGACAGGGGCATATCCATTGCCATAAATTTTGACATTACATTCAATTGATCCTTCATCGCTGAGTTCATACTACCCGTATGTAAATCTGTGCTGATCGTTTCCGGAAAGAATCCCTGCTGGGTTGCCGGAATAGCTTGCGAGAATGTAAAGCTTCCGCCACCATGACCTACGTCAAAAATGATCCCTCTTTTACGGGCCTCAAGAACAAATGGCTTTAACTTTTTAGTCTCCATATCTACGATTGTTTCCTTCGTTCTGATCAGTTCACCATAAGTATGTGTAAAGATATCGCCTGGGCGCATTTTTCTTAAGAATAATTCCTCCAATGATAAACGGGGAACTGTTCCTCCAAAATCAACCATGATTGGCATATTAGCCAGTTTACCAGCTTCTACAGCCCGATCAACAGCAACCCAGTCAGATTTATGGTAATGAGCAACTTTTATCCCAACAATATGTTCTTTATAATGTTTTGCTACATCTGCAGCCATCTGAGCATCAAAAAAGCTATTGTTCTGCTGTTCCAAAGAATTTTCATCACCATACATCCCCTTTTTTGAGATATTCAGAAATGCCAGAACACGGGTTTGCACCTTATCAATTACATTTTTCTTGAACATGTCAAAGGTTTCTGCTCCTGCATCACCAGCATCAACGATAGTGGTTACCCCTACCCGAAAAGTAAAACCGTCTGCAGCAAGTGATGAAAACCCATTTTCCAGCTGACCATCATGATCAGTACCTGCAAAAACGTGTCCGTGAATGTCAATCAATCCCGGGGTCACATATTTTCCGGTAATATCAATAACCTGTTTTGCCATCTTAGGATCTATATTGACCGCAACTGCTGCTATTTTACCATCCTGAATGGCAACATCCATTACTTTGTTAATATTGTTTTTTGCATCGATGAGATGCCCGCCTTTCAGCAAGGTTTGATAAGTCTGGGCCTGAACTGAAAAATTAGTGAGTAAATACAGTGCTGCTAATAAGAAATAACGTTTTTGCATTTTAATGAATTTGATTTTTGATTTATACTGAAGCCTTCAAGAGCTCTTCCTTTAAACGACTTGCTACAATTTTTTCCTCTCCGGCTTCAAGAACATGCATACCACAACGAAGGGTATTCGGTGCTTCCCATGAAATGACTTCTACTGATGGATTTCCCTTACGAAGACGTTCTCCCATTTCTGTATTCGTTAGCTTAATTTTATTGGGATCCCAGGTAACTTTAAGAGTAGGCATTTTATTATCCTCTGTTGATGGAATATGGGTGCCTGTAGTGACACCCGGAATAGACTTAATCACACCCGCGATATAAGCTATTTTTCTTTCCCACATCTGCCATTCCTTTTTATGATCCAGATTGATAAAACGTTCAAGAGCAGCATACATTCCAAATACTTCTTCCTTATTTACCTTTTGTCCGCGGCCAATACCACCTCTTGGGTTATTACTCAAACGGGCAGCATCGACATACTTCTTTTTACCCATTAAAATTCCTGCACTCTGAGGACCGCGCATCGCCTTTCCACCGGAAATTACAACCAAATCGAAGCCCATATCATTGAACTTCCACAGATTTTCAACCGGTGGTACGTCGGCAGCAATGTCAATCATAGTTGGAAGATTATGCTTTTTACCCAATTCAAGCCATTCTGCATGCTTGATCTGACCTACATGAACTTCACGGTTCAGGAACCATAACATTGCAGTATTTTCGTTGATAGCTGCCTCAACTTCTGCTCTGGTTTCGACTTTGATCAGCTTTACTCCAGCCTGGGTAAGGGCATGATCATAACCCATTGAATGGCTCTTTTGAAGAATCACTTCAGATTTCATTCCGGTACCTGCAAGATTTGGAACCTGACTTACCCGCTTGGAATCCATTCCTGTCAAAACACCTGCCATACCCAGCATCAATGCCGACCAGCAACCTGCAGATACCAATGCTGCTTCAGCATGGCACATCTGTGCAATCCGTTCACCAACCTTCTCCTGAACATCATCAACAAGAGCAAATTTCTTTGAGGCTCCATTGATTGCTTCCATAACTTCAGGTGGCATCAGACAACCCGACATGACTGTATAATTACCAGCGGCATTTATGAAAGTCCGGATACCCAGCTCTTTGAACAGATCACGACCCGCAGCAGGTGCCGAAAGCATATTATTCAGGGGTGCAGCTGTTGCTGTAATTCCACCTGCCAGTGGAAGCAGGGTGAGGGATTTTAAAATTTCTCTGCGTTTCATTATTGAGATTATTTACAATTAATTACTTATTATTCCTACTCAGAGGAAGGATCATTAAATTCAAGGTTCTGTTTGCGATAAACAAAAATTAGAAAACCAATATATTTGGACAATTGCCTAAACCCGTGCTTTGAAAAGCTCCTCTCTTATTCTTGATGCCACAATTTTAACCTCATCCTTTTTCAGCATATGTGAGGTTACGTTAATGCTTCCTGCGGGACCGCCCATTACTTCAATGGAAGGGTTTCCAATCCTTAGGTTGGCTGCCAGATTTTCCAGTTTGATTTTTGATTTATCCCATGATATATTTAGGGTAGGAATACGATTAATCAATGGCAAAGGAAGCAATTCAGCTTTTACTCCGGGAATGGAAGTTGCTTCCTGAGCAATGAAAGCTATTCGGTCTTCGAGAATTTTCCATTCCTTATCCTGGTC
Organism: uncultured Sphingobacterium sp.; assembly: GCA_964356005.1. Lineage (GTDB taxonomy): Bacteria > Bacteroidota > Bacteroidia > Sphingobacteriales > Sphingobacteriaceae > Daejeonella. The sequence goes on along the minus strand of CAYHGN010000027.1, from coordinate 11,854 downwards.
CGTATTGATAAAATGCTCCAAAGCGATATATAATCCAAATATTTCTTCCTTATTCACCTTCATTCCACGGCCAATGTTTGATCCCCGAGGAGGGGCACTCATTCTGGCCGCAGCAATAAGTTCTTTCCTTCCACTCAGGATTCCAGTACTTTGTGGCCCTCTCATAAATTTACCTCCTGAAACACAAACCAGGTCAAAGCCCATATCATGAAACTTCCATAAGTTTTCTTTTGGTGGAAGATCAGCAGCCATATCGATCATGGTTGGTATACGATGCTTCCTGGCAAGTTCAAGCCATTCTTTATGCTGTATTTTACCCAGTGAAGACTGATAATTTATAAAATACATCATAGCCGTCTTATCACTGATCGCATTTTCCAATTCTTCGACCGTTTCCACAGTGATTAATTTCACACCACAATTGGTCAGGGCATGAGCATAACCATCATTATGAGCCTTTTGAAGGATCACTTCAGTTTTCATTCCCGAACCTTCAAGTCTGGGAATTTGGGAAACTTTCTTTTGATCAGTTCCACTGAGTACTCCAGCCATCCCCAGCATCAGGGCAGAAAATGCACCTGCAGTGACCATAGCAGACTCAGCATGTAACAGGCCGGCAATCTTTTCACCTACTTTATCCTGAACATCATCGAGCTTACAAAAAGATGATGAAGTTGCCCGTATTGCATCAGCTGCATCATGCTGCATCAATGATCCGCTGAGGCTTGTAAAATACCCTGAAGCATTGATGAAGGTGCGTATTCCAAACTCCTTGAACAAATCACGTTTTGGTGGAAGAGCCGCCTGGGCAGGAGTTACCAATGAACCGGAATTCCCTATCGCGCCTGCAAGCGGCAACATAGTTAAGGTTTTGAGAATTGCCCTGCGCTTCATTGTTCAAAAATATAAATAGCAATTATTTAGTAAGATCCGGGAGCGGGTTTACAATGCCATTCAGGTCATAAACGATCTTTCCCCCGAAAATAGTCATTTCACATTCTATCTTTTCATCACTGTCCATTTTAAAGCCCTGCATATCATAAAAACCGAATTTTCCTTTTCTCATACCAAGAATAGCTACATCAGCTATTGCACCCTCAGTAAGATGTCCAAGTTGCGGACGGTTGATTGCCTTAGCTGGAGCCCATGTGCTCGCATTAATTACTGCGGGAAGGTCCATTCCCAATTTCAGAAATTTAGACATCACTAATAGCATATCTTTCATTGAACCTTTCATACTGCTGATGTGCAGATCCGTACTTATTGTATTTGGGTGGAAACCGGCTTTAGCCGCTGGAATCGCCTGAGAATATCTGAAACTTGAACCTCCATAACCAACATCAAAAATGACTCCTCGTTTCTGAGCGGCCATTACATAAGGCTTTAAAGCTTGTTTTGCTGTATCTACAATAGCCTCTTTTGTATCCAACAATTCACCAAAAGTATGGGTAAAGATATCTCCCGGACGCAAGCGCTCCATTAATAAGGAATACAATGAAAGTCGTGGTTTTGTTCCTCCAAAATCAATCATAACCGGCATATTTGCCAATTTACCTGCGGCTACACCACGATCAACATTTGTAAAATCAGGACTTGTAAAATGGGCGACTTTTATACCTACAACATGCTCCTTGTAAGCCAAAGCTGCTTTTGCAGCTACCTGAGCATCCATATCAGTAGTATTTTGCTCAATAACACCACCACGCATGCCATTACCAACAATATTCAGGAATGCCAATACACGCGTTTGAGAATTATCAATAATATTCGTTTTAAAAGTCTGGAAATCCCTCCAGCCTGAACCTCCTGCATCGACAACTGTGGTTACACCCACGCGCTGATAGAAGCCGTCAGGCATAATGCTGTTGAATCCATTACTGTACATATGGTTAGGCTCTGTTCCCGCAAAAACATGACCGTGAATATCAATCAGGCCCGGGGTTACATACATTCCTGAAGCATTTACCACACTACTTGCTTCAGAAGCATCAATACTTGACGCTACTTTTGCAATCTTTCCGTCTTTGATGGCCACATCCATCACACGGTTTATGTTATTTTTGGGATCAATAACATGTCCGCCTTTAATAATAATGTTGTAAGGTTTTGTTTGTGCGAAAAGTGCAATTGGTAACAGGATACTTACAAAGAAAATACAGAACTTCCTCATTTTAAATCGATGTTTTTGAATTTAACGAATTTGATAATTGAAATATATTTAATAATACCAGTTTAACAGAAAATCTGAACTATTATCAGTCCAATCTCTTCCCGTTTTTATCCCATCCTTTGCTGAAAAAATGCGATTCAGGAGAGCTGAGGTAACGTACCCGTGACAATTCAGGTGTTTCTACTTTTGTATAACCTAAGATACGCGATTCAAGTGCAAAATCCAAGATGCCACTGCTTAGCATGGTGCGCTCAACCGGGTATGGAGCCTTGCCGGTTTTGAACATAATCTCCATATTTTTAACCAAACATCCGAAATGGTAATGCGGCTTTCCGGCCTGTAATTTCATTAGTGTAGAAAATGGCTTTTGCTGACCTTCGATATCTATCGCATAGGTAAAGTCCTGAAGCAGGCCGGTAAGGAGAAATGCAGCAGCCTTTAAGCCATCATTATAATCGATAATAAACACAGCAGGCTTTTTCACTAAGTCTCTCATATCACCTGCCACCCGTGTTTCACTGTGTGAAAGTGCCAGATCAAAAAGCCTTTTTACCCATTCATTCCGGTCAATGAAGTTCCAGCAATCCTGCCCCTCCAGACATTGGACTGCACGCACACCCGTTTCACCCCCCTTCCTTCTTTCAACCACTGCCTGCAGACCGTCGAGCAGGTGAAAGCCATATATATCAAGTCCGCTGAATGAAATTCCAACCGCATAGTTTTGCTTTGCCCCATAAGGTGTATCCACCGCAGGAATACGCCAGGAAACAGGAATAGTTGATCCGGCTAACATCGGGAATTTCATTTCTTTGGAAATCTCAACCATGCGCTTTGCTTGCCTCCAACTCCATGAAAGATGCTTGTCATTGAAAACTGGTACTGATTTCTTATACTGACGGAAGACATCAGTAATTTTCAGAAACATTTCAAATCTTGGGTAGAGTTTTTGTTCCTTATCATTCATGGGATATACCCCATGTTCTCCAATTAGGATAACTCCGTCAACAGCAAGCTGATTACCACCCAGAGTCAGGGCATCGGCCACTGTTCTAAAAATTGGGACATTGTATTTCTGTGCCAATGGACGACTCATATCGTTTTCCGGGACCTGTTCAGTAAAGATCGAAACGATCTTTGAGTCAGGGTAAGGAGCCATCTGATCCTGATTAAAACCTTCAAGGTATTTTCCGATAATCACATCGGCATGAGAACTAGGCCGATATTCAGTTATAATTGCTGCAAGCCGTTTTGGTCCTGATTGAATTTCCGGCTTATAATCAGTAATTTCTTCAGCCTGAACCGACTGGAATGGCAAAACCGCACCTGCTACAGCTCCGGAAACCGGCAAGACTGTGAGGTATTTAATCAGTTCTCTACGTTTCATATCTGTTAAAAAAGGAATACTTGATTGAATTAAATTAAAAAAACAAAGAGGAAAAATTTATACCCTAAGATATAAATTCCTCCTCTTTGATCATAAAAATTTACTCTTTATCCCACCATACACGACTTAGAAGTGTGTTATCACCACTTTGTCTGGCTTTGGCAGCCTGAAAGTTAGTAGTGTTAAGCTGTTCTTCACTAATAGGCACAATAAATCTTCTTGGAATTCTACCACCTGTGATGTTACCAGGATAGTTGGTAGGAATAAGTGCAGGATATCCAGTACGTCTCCAGTTGGCGAAACTTTCAATTTGATCCAGGTAACCTAATACCCATCTCTGCATAGATATTTGCTCTAATCTTTCATTGAATGTACCGGCAGTTTTAAAAGGATTGTATGCTAAATAAGTATTTATTTGAGTCGCAGAAATACTTCCACCTGCACCAAAAAGCGACCATTGTCTCATTGCTGCTCTAACTCCATTTTCGTAAGAAGTAGATGCACTTCCGGTATGCCATCCCCTAATCGCAGCTTCCGCTAATAGGAAATGGGTTTCTGCGGGTGACATTACAATAATCGGAGCATCATATCTCATAACAGTGTTTGGATTCGGCTCAGAGTACGTTTCAAAATCAGCAGGATATGCCTTGTACAAAGCATTTTGCATACCTCTTTGTAAGGCGGTTGCAGTATCAGCTATATAAACCCCCGATGGTTGTTTAACCCAAAGTACTGCTATTACGTTTAACCTCGGATCCTTCGTTGTAGTTGAATTTCCTTTCAAATGATCAATGAATGTTTTAGCAAGTTTCGATCCCTGTACATTTAATGGATTCTGTCCATCAACATAATCCAGAATGCGCATTTGATCAGACAAAGGATTTCTGTTACTGGCTAATCCACCATCAGCATAAGGAACTTTAGCCATATCCACATCATCCACCACCGGTCCGCCAGCAATTGCCTTCTTAACCCAGGTTTCTGCCATTACAGGATCGATCTTGGTTAAACGCATGCCTAAGCGCAACATCATAGAGTATGCAAATTTTTTCCATTTTACTACATCTCCACTGTATAACAAATCTGCTGATCCAAATACAGGTTTGGCAGCATTGAAAGATGCTACTGCTTCTTCCAATTCTTTAAACATGTCCTTATAGATATCAATCTGAAGGTCATATTTAGGACTGAAATTGCCTGATGAGGCTTTACTTGCTTCAGAATATGGAATATCCCCATATACGTCAGTTAACTGGTGGTAGATATAAACTCTCCAGATCCTGGCGGCTGCTTGTTTGTTAATAGATTCAGCATCCTTTGTGTTCTTGATAACAAGGTCTATCTGATTTATAGAACCTGAATATGAAGACCAGTGATCTCTAACATATCCTTCTGCAAAGTATTTGTCACCAGGTGCAGTTACCTCACTGTAGGTAGCCTCTTGTTGCAATTGCTGATTGATATTAAACCTTCTGACATTCGGACTCAAACCTACATGAGTTAACTGGGATTTGGTAAAAAGGAATAAAGGGTTAGCAACCGCATAAGCATTGGGGTTTTCATTCAATTTTGCAAGATCCTTTGTGCAGGATAATGCTATGGTAGCGATTAGGGCAGCCACACATATATATTTAAAGTTTTTCGTTTTCATTTTTTAAATTTTAGGTGTGTGGATTAAAACTTAACGATTAGATTCAGACCAATTTCGCGCAGTCTCGGAGTTGTGTTGGATTGCTGGCCCTGATTATTCTCAATTGTATAATTTGATTCAGGATCAAAATCTTTGATCTTGGTATAAAGTATAGCAAGATTTCTGGACACCAAAGAAATATCAGCGGATTGCAATTTCACAAACTGTAATTTATTAACCGGGAGTCTGTAGCTTAAAATAGCACTACGAAGTTTCACGAAACTACCGTCGAACACTGAAGTTTCAAGTGGACTTAAACTTGCCTGATTATTATAGTAAGTATCCATCTGATCAACTGGCCATGTTTTAGTAAATGGTAAACCAGCCTGATCAACTCCAGTTACTGTTAATCCATTTTCACGACCAGGAAGAGTTTCTTTCTTTAATCCAAACCTGTACATGTAACGACTCAGACCAGACTGAACTGTGTTTCCGAACTTTCCGTCTATAAGAATGTTCAAAGAGAAGTTTTTATACCTGAAGTTATTCGTTAAACCCATAGTAGTTGGTGGAACCCCAACTCCATATGGTTGTACCGGGCCTGAAACTTGATAACCACTCAATTTGTTGTAAACTCTGACCCCAGCTGCATTTGTAAGATATGTTACGCCCTGAATAGTATTGAAAGGATCTCCAACTCTTGATCCATTTACCGAAGCTACACCCGGAGCCAGTTTTAACACTTCACTTTTATTGTAAGCATAGTTATAGCTAACTTCCCAGTTAAAGCTTTTTCCTTTAATTGGTACACCAGTTAATAATATTTCAACTCCTTTATTACTTAAAGCACCAACGTTTAGAAGAGCAGTTGTATAACCTGAACTAGCAGCTGTTGGAACAGCGATGATATCATCTGTTGTTTGACGACTGTAATAGGTAAAGTCTAAGCCCAGGCGATTATTAAGGAATTGTAAGTCAACACCTCCTTCATAAGTAGTTGAAGTAAGTGGCTGCAATTCATAATTTGCTAACGCTGAACTTGTATTTTGTACCGGTCTGCCAATATGCCCACCCTGCTCAAATGTATAAAGCTGGTTAATCTGATATGGATTCACTGTAGCCTGTCCTACCTGAGCATAAGATGCACGAAGTTTTGCAAAACTGATCAGGTTGGGCATTTTTATCGCATCTGATAAAATAAAACTGGTACCTACGGAAGGATAGAAAATTGAATTTTTTCCTGGTCTTAATTGTGAAAACCAATCCTGTCTTCCTGTAAAAGTTAAGTATAATAAGTTTTTGAAGCTAAAATCCGCAGAACCAAAAACAGAGTTTTGGCCGAATTGTGAGAACTGTACATCAGCTTTCTGAAGTGACAGGTTTGAATAACTTATGAAGTTTGGAACTATAAACTCACTTCCGTTATTCGTGGTGCCCTCAATTAAACTCCGTTCTATTGATCCTCCACCGAGTACATTAACTGTTAAGTCCTTTAAAATAGAAGTATTATAATTCATTAAAAGTTGCCCGGTAGTCCTGTGTGAAAAAGATGCTGAAGAATTATATAATCCTAAAGGTCTTTTAAGTGTCCCAACCGGCATATAATCCATCGATTCAAAGCGGTCGATATCTCTCATTGCACTTGCTTTTATGAATAGGTTGTCGAGGATATTATATTGTACACTTGCCTGACCCATAAATCTGTTCTTTGTATCCTTATTACCCATACGGTTAATAACAAAGTAGGCGTTTTGAGCCTCAGGAACCTGCTGCCAAGGAATCTCCTGAAAAGTTACAGGATCATAACCTGGAGCCAGACTTCTTATATCTACCGTGTTAGCCAGTAGATTGGCTGTCCATGAAGTATTTCCATCGGCGTAACCATTTCCCGGCCTGTTTTTACCACCTTCAAGATTATATTGCATAGTTGCTTCAACGATGAGTTTTTTGCCCAGAACAGAGCGAAGATTTAAATTTGCAGTTTGTCTGTTATAGCTGGAACCCGGATCCAGAGCCTGAGATTCAAGATCTGATAATGATAAACGATAAGTCAAAGCTTCGGAACTGCCACCTGAAAATGCAGCAGTATTTGTCAGGTTGGTAGCTGGCCTGTAGAAATTTTGCCAGTTATCCTTAACATTAACAGGTGAATAAGGACGCATTACACCATCAAACTGGATATAAGGCTGACCGTCCATTTTTGCACCAAATGACAAACGTCCCGAACTTATTGAAAGTGTTTTTGATGCTGGTTTGATACCATCCTGACCCTGTCCGTACTCATATTGAAACTCCGGATACATAGAAGGGCTTCCAACAGAATAGCTGGTATTGATATCTACTCCTACTCCTTTTTGCAATTTACCTTTCTTGGTAGTGATCAGGATTACACCGTTTGATGCCTGGCTACCGTAAAGTGCCGCAGCAGGACCGCCTTTCAAAACGTTGATAGTTTCAATATCATCCGGATTAATTGCAGCAATACCGTCTCCTCTATCTACGATTGTAGCCTGCTCACCTAATCTTATTTCACGGTGATTGTTACTCATAGGCATACCGTTGATTACGTACAAAGGCTGGTTATTACCACTTAAGGAACCATTACCCCTGATAATTACACGGCTGGATCCACCCGGACCTGTTGCCATACCTGTAGCATTCACACCAGCAATTTTACCGGTTAAAGCATTTGCGATGTTGTTTTCACGAGCCTGAATAAACTCATCTCCTTTAACTTCGGTTACTGAATATGCAAGTGCTTTTTTCTCTCTTGAGATACCTAATGCGGTAACTACAACCTCACTGAGCGCTGTGTTGGCAGCTACAAGTTTTACATTTAATGTAGTTCTGCTTCCAACTGTAAGCTCCTGCGTTTGATAACCGATATAAGTAAAAACGAGTACGCTATTATTGTCTGGAACATTAATTGTAAACCGCCCATCTAAATCAGTAGTTGCACCAATAGTTGTACCCTTTAGTTTAATACTTACCCCTGGCAAAGTTTCACCCTGAGCATCGGTAATCTGACCTTTGACTACAATATCTTTCTGCTCCATCAAGTTTGAAATGTTGATCAGATTACTTTCAGGAATCATAACTGACACTGTCTTTTTCAATACCAGTATTGTTTTATTCTTAATACTGAATTCTAAAGGCTGATCCTTAAATAAAGCAATCAACACATCAGAAAGATCCTCATTAACCGCATTAATGGTTACTGGTTTTGCTAAACTGATGAGTTCCTTCTGGAAGAAAAATCCATAACCCGTTTGCTTCTTAATTGTTGAAAACACCTTCTCAATCGGAACATTTTCGCCACTGTAAGTCACTTTTTGAGAGTAACCTTCTGCGCGAACATTTAAGATTAAGGCTAAAAGAAAAATAAATGTCAGCTTCATGACAAGGATAATTGAATTAAATGAAATCAACTGGCTATTACCAGACGTGAATAATCGAATTCCGCCAGTAATTGTCGGCTTTATGTCTAAAGTTGTGACACGACTTAGAGAGCCCTCTGTTTTAGTAAATAAATTCATAAATTTGCTTGGTTTGGTGATCAATAATCTATCTCAATATTTTTTATTAGAAGACCAGACGTCTGCCAGGAGCGCGTCAACGCTTCTGGTTTTTTTCTGCCTTCCACTTTTAAAGTTTAAGGCATAACAATAACCTCCTTCCCTTCCAGTCTAAAGTGAATATTGCTTTTCTGAAGAATTTCCAATACTTCCAAAAGTGTAAGATTTGTTGCTATGGCTCCTTCAAAATGATGTTCAGGCAATGCCGCCTCGTATCTCGCTGTTATACCGTACCATCTGCTCAACTGGCGCATAACTGTTTGGATACTGGCATTTTCAAAATAGAAGTAACCTTCCTTCCAGGCCAATTCAGCCTGAGTGTCCTTTCTTTGAATTCTGATTTCCCGGTCAACCTTTGATTGCTCACCGGGTTTAAGTATTTGAGATTTCTTTGAGTTCAATTCTATAACCCGAACAGCTCCTTCAATCAGTGTAGTAGTAATTGATGGTTCATCAGAATACGCATTTATATTAAAATGAGTACCAAGCACTTCAACAGTTTGATTTCCAGATATTACCGAGAACTTCTTGTCATCATTCTTAGAGACTTCAAAATAAGCCTCCCCCTTTAACTCAACTTCACGTGTATCTCCGGCAAAAAACACAGGAAAACGCAAAGAAGAGGCTGAGTTCAGCCAAACTTTACTTCCATCCGCCAGATTTAACTGAAATTTCCCGCCAACAGGTGTTTGAATGGTATTATAAACTGTTTGAATTTCTCTTTTCTCAGTTAATGACTGTTCATTAGCTGATTTACTGAGTGTATACTCAATGATACCTTTTGAATTCTTATGGATCTTAATTCCTCCCTGATTAATTACAACTCCGTTTTGAGAATCATCCAACACAATCTGCTTCCCATCAGAAAGGGTGAGAATTGCTTTAATTCCACCTGGCTGAATATCTTTTACTTTTTGCTTTGAAGCTACTTTTATAGGACCCGGAGCAGTTTGAGTCTGACCATTCTGAAAATAGAAATATAATCCACTTGCCAGAAAAATGAGGACAGTGGCCGCTGCGGCAAGTGAAGAATATCTGCGGTAAAAAGGCGCTTGCCTTTCTGCCAACTCAGGCAAATCAATTTTTGAAAAAATAAATGACTTTAGATTTTCTTCATCCTCCTGTGGGTCAAAATTCCATTGCGAATCCGCATTCATTTCATTTCGATACCACTGAAACAATTTTTCAGTTTCTTCGACTGAAGCAGTGTTATGAAGATACTTATCAACTAATTTTTGGACTTCTTCCTGTTGCATGGATCACCGATTTAGGCTCATATAACATATAGTGCCATAAGTCGACAAATACCCTTACAAAAAATGAAAAAAGATTTAACAGTAATTTTACATGAACTTAAAACAGGAACAAGTTCATTGCATTCTTGAGATTCAGGCGAATAATCTTCAAGCCTTTTGTGAGATGGCCTTCTACAGTTTTCTTGGAAATTCCTAGCTCCATTGAAATTTCAGATGTAGAAAGACCATAATTACGACTGTAGTTAAACACCATTCTACAGTTCTCAGGCAGCTCTTCAACTACCTTATTGATATACTCCTGAATAAATCGGGTATCAATTTGCTCCTCTGTAAGTGTAGACAATTCATCCGCAACATTTTGAGATTCTATCTCCAGTCTCCTTTTCTGCTTGTAAATTAACTTAAAAACCGAAAATCTGACCGCGGAACCTAAATAGGTATTGAGGTACTCAATATTAAGTTCAGCCTGTCTGGCCCATAATTTGGCAAATATTTCCTGAACAACATCCTGTGATACAGATTTATCCTTACTAAAAGTATAAGCTATTGCAAGCATCTGTTTCCAGTATCTATTATAGATTTCCGTAAACGCTTCCTGACTGCCTCCTTTTAAATACTCGAGTAATTCTTTATCAGATGAAGACTTATAGTTCAAGATAAATAAATTATGTAAGTCCAATATAAGAATAATTCAATTAGATAACATTCTAAAAAAAATCAAGATTTCAACTAAAATCCTGATTTTTTTATCGAAAAACGTCCAAAATTCTGAAAATTACACCTTGAAATCAGGCTAAATCAAAAAATTACCCCCTTGTGGTCTTCCTTTTGGATAAATAACCGGTTTTTTGACAATTTCAGATTTGGTTCTTTTGGCACTAAATTTAGCCGAAAGAAATTCATGCATATCAATATCTCCCGATACTGTTTCGCCGCTAACTATACCCTTAAATGTGGTTTGAATCCTGTCACCAGGTATCACCCAGGTACTTTGCATCTTAATCTCATTTCCTTCAATTGTCCCAGTTATCTCGCGCTCCGAAAAATCAGATATGTGTACCCCTGAAAAATAATTTCCATCCTGCTGGTCAATAAATAAATGTTGTTTATCTGTACTGTTATAAAATTGCACTTCCAAATCCCAGCGTCCCAGCATATTGACTGATGCTGCTTTCAATGCTACAGGGGGTTTAGGACTCCTTTTCCTTGCAATAACATCTTTAATTCGCGTGGCGGCAAGCTTATCATCTCCAGGAACCATCATATACCCTACCAGGCTGATACCCGTCAAACCCGGTTCATCTCTGTAAATGGCAACCCCAACCCTTGGAAAGGTATTTCCCAATTCTTCAGAAACCTCCTGACCTGTAACATGGAGTTCATCAGGATTCCAGTTTATAAATAAATAAGGTGTTACGTGATGAATCAATTTTGGCTCGGGCATTCTGATACGGTAACTTACCCCCTTCACTGTTGCAGCCTGCTTTCCAATATTTTCAAGCCAGTTTACCCAGTTTTGCATTTCATTTTTATGATCCATTTCAATCCAGGTCTCTACTGCGGCGAGCATACCGATATGTTCTTCACGTGCCACCTTATTATCACGTCCGGGACCATGATGTGGGGCAGCAGCCTGCCATGTCGACATCAACAGATCCTTTCTTCCCAAAAGGAGCCCGCAGCTTCCGGGAGCCTTAAGGCCCTTCCCACCACTAAATGCAACTACATCAGCTCCTCGCGACAAATGATTATTTGGAAATGTCAATATGTGTGCCGCCGCATCTACAAAAACCGGAACATTTAAAGGCTTAGCAATTTTTGAAATGATCTCAAGTGGCA
>CAYHGN010000026.1:0-32721 GCA_964356005.1 uncultured Sphingobacterium sp. | reverse complement strand
AATATGTTTTCATAATATGTTGATACACACCACAGTGAATATAGAAAGGGATTTAATGGTCAGAATATTGATACTAAAGGAATGCCGGGTTCTGTTAATTTAATTTTACCAGGCACTGGCATCTCTTGCTCCTGCTATTGTTTTGGCAGGCGGCCCGGCCAGTTTATTTAATGGCTTATCAAATTCCAGTTTAATTACTATCACTTCATCGGATAATTTAGATACAGGCAAATTCACTAATCTTAGAAAAGCATAGGGATCTGTTGGCAGGGAAACAATTTCGCAGCTTACTTTCTCGCCGGTATTAAGTATCACTGCATTTCTTGGCATTTCTGTAATCGGTTTTAGTTTAATTACATTTCCTACTAATTCTTTATTGGCATGTAAGTACAGCGTTTGAGAACGAGCGGTAATGGATATACCACTATTAGCCGTAATATCTGGATTTAATACGGTATTTTCAAAAGACTCATTCACATTTTTATACCATTTACCTACCTTTTTTAGTATAGCAGTCGATTCTTTAGGTATTACTCCTTTGTCTGTGGGGCCAACATTTAATAAAAAATTTGAACCATTTACCGCGAATTTATCAATGCTTCTCATCAGGGACACCGGGGTAAAATAATCTTCATTTTTTCTGTATCCCCAACTTTCCATTCCTACCGACTGGCAGGCCTCTTCTAATCTTGAAGGTGCTTTAGGATCCAGGGTTCTTTCCGGTGTGCCAAAATCTCCTTCGTCAAAACCACGATTATTAATAACGGCCTTAGGCTGTAATTTCCGGATCATATCATTTATAGAAGGATCTTTAAACTTCGGAACATTCATATCCCACCAAAAACCATGAATTTCTCCATAATTAGTACAAAGCTCCCGAACCTGTGCTTTTAAAAAAGCCATATACTTATCCCAATCCGGCTTATCGCCAGGCAAGGGTTTTTCCAATTCATGATGCCGGCCGAGGTTTGGGTAATTGATATGGTTCCAGTCTGCAATGGAATAATAGAGACTTAAGGGTATACTCCTTTTATGGCAGGCATCTGACAGCATACCTAAAATATCCTTTTTATAAGGTGTATTCATTACGTTAAAATCAGTTTGTTTGGTATCCCATAAACAAAAGCCGTCATGATGTTTTGAAGTAATGCAAATATATTTCATCCCCGCGGCCTGGGCCAGATCCAACCACTTTCCAGGGTCGAAATCTTTCGGATTCCATTGCCGGGCATATTTTCCATATTCTTCCCGTGAAACCCTTGCCCTTAATTGATGTTGTTCATGGTACGCAGGTATTGCATAAAGGCCCCAATGGATAAACATTCCGAATCTGGCTTTAGTAAACCAATCTCTGGCATCTCCAAAACTTTGATTAGCTGTATTATTTTGAATTATGGCTTCTGAACTAAAATACATCGAATCATTACTATTTGCAAAACCTTTCAATATTGGCATAGTAGCAATCACTAAACCTGATTTTAAAATGTCTCTTCTTTTCATGATTTAATATTAAATGATTAATATTTAAAATGCCTCAATACTCACCATTCTTCCTCTTGCAAAACTAAATAATTCCATTTGTCAAACTCAAAATCAAATTTACTATCTTCTTCAATAAAGAGGGTAAGTCTTCGACAAAGGAATTAAAGCCTGTTTCTTATCCCATTATGAAAATATTTTATTAAAAAGAAAAAAAATGTAACCTATATATATGTTTCCCCGTAATAGTAACTGAAACTAATACCCAAGAGGCATGAAAACAAAATTATTAATCACGGTATTAATTCTCTCAGCAAAAGTACTTTACACTCAAGAATCTAATGCACAAGGCATTAATGAAGATTATGATCATAAGTTATCTTCAAACAAAACCATTGGCTATATGGCCATAATTAATAACTACTCCAGTACGGATGACAGGTTTTTATTAAATGGAAATACAAGCATCAAAAATAAGAATAATATTGAAGCAGAGAAATTGGGGAGCAGAGCTTTGTATATGATTTCTGAACAATTTGTTTTTGATAATCTGGTTTCTTTGAAAAAGACATTTTCAATAGCAGATATATATTTCGACCTTGACGATGCAGGCATACGTTCTGATGCTATGCCGACTTTAGATAATCTGGTGAACTTAATGATGGAAAATCCGGGATTAAACGTTGCAATTACGGCTTATTCAGACAGCCGCATGTCTAAATACAACGAAAAACTCGCATTGAACAGAGCTAAGGCGGCTACTGAATACCTCATCTCCAAAGGAATTTCGTCAGACCGGATCCTGATTGAGAAACATGGCAGACCAACAATGGCTAATCCATGTAATAACGACCCATCCTGTTCATTAGCTGTACAACAGCTTAACAGAAAAACTGAGTTTAACATTGTTTACAATGGTGTCAATCTGGGGCAGACAAATTAAGAATTTTGACTAACCTCTTTCTATGCTTTCCGCGGTAATCCGGAGAGCATTTTTTTTGAAAATCTGTTTGAATATTCAGAATAATTAAAGTATTTGAGTGTCTTAATCCTAACTTTCAGCAAGTTATGGATCTTTTCAAATCTGAGCCTAAAAAATCATTGATCTATTTTAAAATATATTTGCCACAATTTACTAAAAGTCTATCTTTGCAGTCCCTTAACAAATGAAATGCTTCTGCAATTCACTGTTAAATGTTCGGGGTGTAGCGTAGCCCGGTATCGCGCCTGGTTTGGGACCAGGAGGTCGTAGGTTCGAATCCTGCCACCCCGACAAACGAAAAGCCTTTCCTGCATAGCAGGAAGGGCTTTGTTGTTTTTGCGCAGTCCCCAAGCCCGAGGCTTAAAGGGACGAAGCGAAAACAACAAAGCCAGCTTCGAGGCACGAGAAGCGAAGGCTTGAGTTTGTAAGGCCCCTCTTTTCAGGATCAACACAGCTAATCATCCTATTCATATTCCGAAGATAATTCCATAAAGCTTGCAGAATCGACTTTAAATGCATTTCACCGTATCCTTCATGGCATGCTTTTTGACTTTTTTATCGAATAAAAAAATATATAAAATGTCAGGAAACAAAAAATAATTTGGTATTTGGATGGATGCGCAACATGCAACTATTGTTGGTAAAGAGAATGTAGATTCTGGAAATTTTGTTGTATTAGCCCATGAAAAGGCAGATAGTCAGCATGGAAACTCAAGCGAAAACGCCGCGAATAATTCCGAAAGAGATTCGCTTCATAAATTATTCAAAAGTATAACTTCTCATATGCAAAACGTTGACGAAGTACATGGAACCGGTACTGCGCAGGAACAATTTATTAAATATTTAAAAGAAACCCCGCAGTATAAAAATGTAGTGGCAAAAGAAAGTACCTCTAATAAAATGAGCGATGATAGCCTGATTGAATATATCTCAGCAAAGTTCAAATAAAAGTTTCAATAATAAAACAGACCGTCTCAGAACTAATTTGAGACGGTTTGTTATTATTTCCAACATCTCATAATTGATATTGAAAACGAAATAACCGTTAATTTGAGATATTTCATTTTATTTAAATATCAATCCTTTTTACTTATATAAGCAAATATGTCCCTGACTTCCTGATCCTTTAATCGGTCAAGTATACGTTCCGGCATTATGGATACCGGCAAAGCTTTCATTTCTTTAATTTGTTTCAGAGAAAATGTAATTTCCTTTCCATTCTGGGTTTGGATGGTATGGGTATCGCCATTACTCGCGGCAATCTTACCTTCTATGGTTCGTCCATCTGTTGTAATTATCCGGTGAAGTCCATAACCTTCCCTGATGTCTGCATTTGGATCAATTATATTCAGCAAGAAGTAGTTCACATTACTGCGTTCATAGCCCGTAAGATCCGGTCCAATATTTCCGCCTTCATTAAATAACTTATGGCAGTAACCGCAATTGGCAAGGTAAAGTGCTCTGCCATTTTTAATATCGCCAGAACCTGATTTAATCATTTTTGAATATTTGGCCAGGGCATCATTTTTTTCGGATGAACTAGACAGCTTAACATTTGGCCAATAATTATCGGCAATTGCACTCATTCTAACATCATTCAATAACTTTAATCTACGGGCGAGCTGGTCTGATACATCTTCTTTATTTATCCTTTTAGTTTCTCCAATTGCAATAAATAATTGACTGGCCCAACTTGCTCTGCTAGCAAATAATTCAAGTGCTGCATTCCGAACACCAGCATCTCCCCTGAACTGAGGATACGCTTTGACCACTCTCAAACCAATTTCATCAATATCATAGCGTTGAAGAGCTTGTAAAGCCGCCTCTTTCATTGCCCCTGTAGACTTGCTGCTTTCAACAATCCCTAATAAAACAGGAACAGATTCTGGCTGATTTGTTTGACCAAAAATTACGATGTAAGATAAGCGATGATCCGAATCAGCTTTATCATCAGCAATTACAGTTAGGGCCTTTTTAATTGCAGCCGCATTTCCCTGCCGGATAGATAGTGCCAGCGGAGCACCTAAAAGTTCTGCCTGATATGGTTGAATCGCTTTGGTCAGCTCTGCTGATAAACCTCTTGCATCTTTACCCCGAAGCCCTTCAAGAAGGCCGCTGATAAGTATTTTAGCATAAATTTTTGATGGTGCAAACTCAATCAATTTTGAGGCGGCTCTATAATTTGCATCGCCTGCCGGCATGATATAGCGTTGCATCAGGCGTTTCAGCAAGACTTCCTGAACCAGCTTTTTCTGCCATATTCCCTTATCCTCAAAAATGGATACAATTGCATCCCTGTCCGACTCAGATTTGGATTCCATAGCCCACCAGATCAGCAAGGGAATATCCGGATCATTCGAATCATCATGATATTTAATCAGGTTCTTAAGTATTGGGATAGCAACTGATCCAATTAATCTTTTTGATGTAGCAGCTAACTGACTTTTAACTATCACACTCGTTTCACTTGCTGCCAGTGTGGCCAGCCTTGCAGCTATTGCAGGAGAGACTTCTCTTCTGTCTCCAAGCAAGCGTACAGTCCATTCCCGAACATATTGATCCTGATGGCCCAGGGCAAAACCAGCCAGTTCATCACTGAATCCTCCACTCACATTAATGGCCCATAACGCTTCCAATGCCAGATTTGGATTAGCATTTTTAAAAATATCAGCTAATCTGGGTACAATGGACTTATCTCTACGATTAGCAAACTGCAGCAAGGCCTGTTGGCGGAACCATTTATTTCTATTTTCAAGCTGTTTGATCAACTGAGCATTTGTTAATTTACTCAGATCGAAATTTTGATATGCAGGCTTAGAATCTTTAGCGCGAAGGCGGTAAATCCTGCCGGAACTCTTATGCCAGGTATCACGGGGATCAACATGCGATAGCCTGCTATCATACCAATCAGCAATATAAACCGCTCCATCAGGACCTGCCTTGATGTTTACAGGCCTGAACCAATGGTCATCTGTTTCCACAATCTTTCTTTCATCCACATTTCTAAAAGTAGATCCCTTTGGTTCAAACCTGCCCATTTGAACGTAATTCAATAACGGATTGACAGCAATCATCTTACCCTCATAGGCTTCCGGTAATCTCCCCCCCTCATACCTGATTAAGGAATGTGTAAAGCGGATTTTTTCTCCAAGAAGCTCCATATTATCGAGATTCCCGAAGGTGTAGGGATTTGTGTATGGACCATGTTTACCCAGACTTCTCGGATAATATCCACCTTGTTTATAATAGGGTCCACGATCGGAGCCATTATTTCCTGAATAAAGTCTTCCCTTACTGTCGAATTCAACATTAAAGGTATTTCCTCCCCCTTCGGCAAAAACTTCGAAAACTTTAGTATCAATATTATATCTCCAAATTACCTGTCCCGAAAAGATAATATTTTTAGACACTGCAGAACTAATATTAGCAGTAGTGGTGCTTCCCTGAGCACCATAAAGCCATCCATCAGGGCCCCATCTCAAACTATTGGCAACCGCATGGGTATCCTCCAGGCCAAAACCACTTAAATGAACTTCCGGTTCATCATCAGGGATACCATCTGCATTTGGATCATCGTACGAAAGTAGGTATGGTGGATTCAATACCCATATTTTCCCCCTCCCTGTAAGTACACTGGTTGCAATATTTAGCCCTTTTATAGCATCGGTAGATTTATCAAATGTTCCATTTCCATCCGTATCCTCAAAAATACTAATCTTATCTGCTCCCTTAAGTCCACCAGGAGGAGCAACTGGAACTTTGTCAAAATGTACCCGTAAAAAATTATCGACACTGGTTACTTTTAGTCCCAAAGGATAAGGATATTGATGATATTGCACAACCCAAAGCCGGCCACGATGATCGAAACTAAGCTCGACAGGCTGAACAATATCTGGTTCTGATAAGACCAGATCCATAATTAGATCAGCAGGAATACGGAAATTATTGAGTGCATTCTGAGGCTGGGTGGGTTGGGTCGAATCGGTAAGAGCACCCAGTCCTTTGAACGCTTCCATATAACGTGCTACATCTTCATTGGCAGCAATATCTGCTATTGCTGGTGCTTTGCTTTCCTGATTGTAATTACATGCCTGCAACCCGATAATCAAGATTAGCAATGAGCAAAAGAACTTAATTTTATGGTTCATCACAAATTAGGTGTTAGATGTTTAATGATTTGTTTTTTGCATTATGTCAGATAAAAAAGAGCCAATCTTTTAGTGAATATGCAAGTTTTACAGTCTAAATTATTTAATTAAATTAATTTATCAGGATCTCATCAAAGAGAATCAGAGCTGGCTTACCCTTTGCAGGATGCCATGAAGGCAATTTTTTTAATGGTTTTGCAATAATTTTCAAATAAGAAATGGAAGTCGGTTTAAATTTAACCTCATATTTAATTGATTGCTGAGAATCCTTTTGGGCAGGCATCTTAGGATCATAAGAGTTTAGCAGTTTCAAATTACTCATATCTGGTCCTCCATAAACTTCAATACGGCTTGGAGGAAACACTGATGAATTAACATTTATTATCGAATTCAATACAGTTGAACTAATCTGAACCGGCTTTTTAAAGTTTAGCATCACAAGCATATCTTTTTCTTTAAAACCCTGCCAGTTTGTATTGTTCACATCGGCTTCTGCCAATTTCCCATCAATTAAAGTTCTGGTTCCGTTGCCTTTATAACTTATATCCGGGATGCTTAATAGAAATATACTATCGGGATTAAATGCTGATTTATAGAAAGTAAAATTGCTGATTTCGCTGCTTTTCCATCCGGCTTTATAAGCTTTAGCTTTTATGACAGAATTTTCACTGATTATAATATCCTTTTTAAAAACCGGAGAAGTCAGGCTGTCGGGGTCTTTACCGTCAATAGTGTATCTGATAATCACGTCTTTTCTGGGATGAATGATCTGCAGATTTGTCTGGCTCATGAATACTCTTGAACTGTTTTTAAGGGAGGGTTTAGATAACTGAATTAAGGTTGAACCATCATCTTTGAAACCAGTAATGATATCCAAAGAGCTGTTAGCCTTTTTTAATTGAAGTATATCATTTTCAGTGAGTAAAGTATTCCATACCGATAATTCACGAAGGTTTTTATTGGAGGTAAGCGGCAATAACTGCTGAAGTTTAATCTTTGTTCCGGATAATGATAAAACTTGCAACTTTTTCAAAGAGCTAAGATCCTGAAGTCCGCTGCCATTTATATCTGTAAAATTCAAATCCAGTTTTCGTAACTCTTTAAGTTTAGAAATAAAATCTAAATCATCATCCTTCACTGGCATTCTGCTTAATCTTAGTGAAACAATCTGCTCTTTAATCTCTGACAATTCTTCAAGTGATTTGGAATTATAGGCGCTCTTGCTAAAAAAACTTACTGCTAATGCGGGTGATTCCCTTGAAACGGGACTAACCATCCGATAGAAATTATTTAAATCTTTTATGGTTTCTTCATCTGCAGCAGCAAAATCATATTCATCCTCCACTTTATCAACTGGTTTCAGACGAACAGCTGCCAGAATCCGTAATGAATCATTTTCAGGAAGATCCATTACCCTTTTCTTGAAATCCGGACGATCTTTTATCCATTGAAAGAGAATTCTTACTTCCTCAGGGCTTAGTTGTGGTTTTCCTGAGGGTGGCATATGCTTTTTATTGCTCATTGGCATATGTATTCTTTCCAATAAAAGACTGATCTGAGGATCACCGGCAACATAAAGCTTACCCGTTTTTCCGCCTTTCATAATCGAAGCTGAATCGGTTAGTTTTAATTTGCCTTTTAGCTTCGCATCGCTATGACAGCTCACACATTTCTCCTGAAAAATAGGCTGAATGACATGGTCATAGACCAGTGCCTGCTCAATTGGCACAAGCTGACTTTTTGTTACCGGCTCAAGAACAAAATTTTCACCATGGGTAAGCACAGCACCAAAATGTCCGGCAAGTACAATGCAAATGCTCAGAATAATTGCACCCGCTTTTGCAAGGGTATCTTTATACCAGGCTGAGCTTTTGAATATAAAAATCAATGAAGCTAAAAATACGATGCTTACCCCTGAACATTTATGCCAATTCAATACATCGCCTCCTTCATAAGAGTCTTCGAGGGACAAGAAAATACCCATGATAACCGTTATTGCTGCTAGCAATATTCCCGAGATCATGATCCTGCTTGTGATATTCTGGTAGAAAACTCTGCTATCCTCCTTGATTTTAAACTGGAAAAACTCCATTATTATAGAAACGAGAAGTAATACGATAGGAAAATGCAGCAGCATGGGATGCATCCTTCCCAAAGGCTGCAGCCATTCGGGGATAATAAGATTGTTTTCAAAAATCAATAAAAAGAGGATCAGGGTATTGAAAAATAATAAAATATTACCCGAATAGGCTTTCAGATTGATCTTCATATAATTAAGGAAATTAGATTTTAGACTCGTTTAAATTTGTAAGGATATACTTTCCTGGAGGCCCATTGTGCGACATAAAGATTTTCATCCTCATCAACACAAACGTCATGCGGATGAACAAAAATCTTCTCTGCCTGAGTCATGGTCTGCAATTGTGCATCCTTATTATAAATTGGTTCGGTACCCCCGATATTTGATATAACTTTGTTCTCCTTATTCAGAATAGTAACAAAGCCTGAACCGGCATTTGCCAAACTTGGGGAGCGTAAGACAGCAGCATACAAATTATCGTTTTTTATTACCGGACGGCAAACACATGCACCAGGTAAATTGATAATTTCCTGAAGTTTACCATCCATTGAGAATCGCTTGAAACAATTTCGGGTTCTGTCAGTTACCAGCAGGCTCGGCTGAGCAAAACGGCGGTCAATTACTATCCCATGAGCATTGTCCAGAAATTCATCACCTGTTCCTTTCCCACCAAAATAACCCTTTAGTTTACCCGAAGCATCATAATGTAAGATATATTGGGCTCCGTAGCCATCGGCTATAAAGAAATCACCATTGTTATCAACAGCTACCTCAGTTGGAACAAATTCCTTGGCATTCTTATAAATTCCTGCCTCCATAGGTACATCAATGGTCAATAATATTTTACCAGTCATTGTGGTTTTATAGACCTGATGTTTATCAGTATCCGTAATAAATAGAAACTGTGTACCATTTTCATCAGCTAAAGTAAGTCCATGCCCTCCCGGAAATTCATTACCCCAGGACTCGAGAAGTTTCCCTGATTTGTTGTAAATCAGCACATTGTTTTTAGTTTCGTTCGTAAGCAGGATGATTCTTCCATTTTTATCCTGAACCATTTCATGGCAGTCTTTCACAGGATATTTTGCTGAGTCTAATTGACCCCATTTGGTATCAAGGGTATATCGCATTCCATTATGGCCATAAACTGGTCCTTTATCCCTCGCGAATAAGTCTTTAGTAATTAAAAGACCTGCCGTAAGTCCTGCAGTACTCTGAACGAATTTCCTTCTATTCATAAATTGAATTATGTTGAATTTTTTAGGCTATTATGTCATTAATTACCTTACCTGAAACGTCAGTAAGTCGATATCTTCTTCCGAGGTGCTTAAAAATTAATTTTTCATGGTCCAAACCGAGCTGATTCAGGATAGTAGCCTGAAAGTCATGCACATGTACCGGATCTTTAACAATATTATAACCCAGATCATCGGTTTCACCATAAGAAATACCAGGCTTTATTCCGCCCCCGGCCATCCAGATACTGAAACATCTTGGGTGATGATCACGACCATAATTTTCTGCAGTCCATTTTCCCTGGCTGTAATTTGTGCGACCAAATTCTCCACCCCAAATCACCAGCGTTTCATCCAGTAATCCTCTTTGTTTCAGATCGGTAATTAATGCTGCAGAAGCCTGATCTACATCTTTGGCTTGTGAGGCTATTTCTGTAGGTAGATTACCATGATGATCCCATCCCTGGTGATAGAGTTGAACAAAACGAACACCATTTTCCGATAATTTACGTGCAAGTAAACAATTGGCAGCAAAGGTTCCGGGAGTCATTGAATCAGTACCGTATAGTTTAATTATATCATCCGGCTCCTTTGATAGATCCATAATTTCAGGAACAGCTGTTTGCATCCGGTAAGCCATTTCATATTGCTGAATTTTGGTACTTATCTCAGGATCACCAAATTCCTCATAAGAAAGCTGATTTATTTTAGAAATCTGATCCAGAAACTTCCTCCGCTCAAACTTATTCATCCCATCAGGATCATTTAAATAAAGTACTGGATCATCTCCACTACTGAATTGAACCCCCTGATGTATTGAGTCGAGAAAACCACTAGCCCATAACTTAGAATAAACACCCTGACTATTACCTTTACCTCTTGAAAGTAATACCGTAAAGGAAGGGAGATTTTTATTCTCACTTCCGAGGCCATAGCTTAACCAGGAACCCATACTTGGTCGATTCCCCTGCTGTGCACCAGTTTGAAAAAAGGTTAATGCCGGATCATGATTGATGGCCTCTGTATGCATCGATCTAATGATACAAATATCATCTGCAACTTTTGCTGTATATGGAAGCATGTCACTTATCCAATTTCGGGATTCGCCATATTGCTTAAAATTAGCAAATGAGCCAACCATAGGGAAAGATTTCTGATTAGCAGTCATTCCGGTTAGCCTTTGCATACCTCTCACAGAAGATGGAAGATCCTGCCCCGCTAAATCCCTTAATTTGGGTTTGTAATCAAACAGTTCAAGTTGTGAAGGTGCTCCATTCTGAAACAGATAAATCACACGCTTTGCTTTTGGGGCAAAATGAGGGATACCCGGTACAAATCCGGTAACAGCAGAATCACCGGTAAATAGATCAGGCACCAATAGCGAGCCCAAGGCAGCACTTCCAAGTCCAAGACTTAGCCTCGACAGGAAACGACGCCGGTTAAAGTTTAATCCATGTTCCAGAAAATCTTTTTGCATGATTAAGTTTTTGTAATGGTTTCTTCAAGATTGTATAATGCTGAAATTACCTGCATCCAGGCAGCCACAGAACTTTTATTTAAATTTGGAGGTAATGGGTACTCCCCTATTGAAAGCAGGCTTTCAGCGCGATTTTTTTGCTTATTAAATATATTGAGCTGATCTGAATAATATGCGGTCAATACATCAATTTCCTTTTCATTGGGTTTTCTGCAAACAATCAAACGGAAAGCCCTGATCACCTTTTCTTTAGCCTGAATAGGCTCTTTATCAAGTTTGGCAGCCAATACCCGAGATGCTTCAAGTACCGTTGGATCATTCATCATTATCAGAGCCTGTAGGGGTGTATTGGTTTTTAGGCGGTTTACCTCACATTGGTCACGGTTACTTGCATCAAATATACCCATAACAGGAGGCGGTACAGTGCGTTTGATAAAAGTATACATCCCTCTTCGGTAAAGATCTGTACTATGATCCTGTTTGTAGTGTCTCAATATTCCTCGCCCTGAGCTGGCATTTTCCCAAAGACCCTGGGGCTGATACGGCTTTACACTTGGTCCTCCAATAGTTTTAACGAGTAAACCGCTGCTTGATAAAACCAAATCCCGTACAAGTTCAGCTTTAATCCTATACCGTGGTGCTCTTGAAAGAAATACATTTTCAGGATCAGCTTTTAATTTGTCGGAGGATATTACTGCCGATTGCCTGTAGGTTGCCGACATCACCATCTGTTTAACAAGACGTTTCATATTCCAGCCATTGTTCATAAAATCAACGGCGAGCCAATCCAAAAGTTCAGGATGTGTAGGTAATTCACCCTGCATACCAAAATCACCGGCAGTTTTAACAATACCACGGCCAAAAATTTCCTGCCAGAGTTGATTTACAAAGACTCTGGAGGTAAGCGGATTGCGTTTATCAAATAACCATTGTGCAAGTCCCAATCTGTTTTTAGGATATTTTGAGTCAAATGCAAGAATAGATTCAGGAGTGCCTGACATTACTTCAGCACCAGGAGCGTCATAAGCTCCACGATCAAGTATAAAAGTTTTTCTTAAGGTATCCCGATCACCCATAACAGACACAATTAATTTGTTGGTATCAGGTTTGTTGATAAATTTCAGAATCTTATTAATCTCATCACTAGTAATCTCAATCAATGGTTTTTTGGCATAGGTCTCAGGTCCACCAACTGTGGCCTCTATACCAACTTCCTTCACATTATTGAAGAAGGAATAAAGCTGATAATAGTTCTTCTGAGAGAATGGATCGTATTTATGGTCGTGACATTGAGCACATTCCAAAGTAACACCTATCAGTGCTTTGGAAAATGTGTTCGTACGGTCAATTACATAGGAAACACGATACTCTTCGTCTACAACACCACCTTCCTCGGTAATTTTATGATTCCGGTTAAAACCGGTTGCCAGAATCTGCTCTTTTGTTGCATTTGGAATCAAATCGCCGGCAAGCTGGTAAGTGATGAATTTATCATAAGGAAGATTCTTATTAAACGAATAAATTACCCAGTCTCTCCATGGCCATTGGGAGCGATAACTATCATCCTGAAAACCATGTGAATCAGCGTATCTCGCAACATCCAGCCAATGAAGAGCCATCATTTCTCCGTATGCCGGACTTTTTAACAGCTTATCTACAAGCTTTTCGTAGGCTGCAGGACTTTTGTCAGCAAGAAAAGCGTCCATTAACTCCAGGCCCGGTGGTAAACCTGTCAGATCCAAACTTAAACGCTTTAATAAATATTCCTTTTCAGCTTCCGGGTTGGGATTTAAGCCTCTTTGATTGAGCTTACTTAAAATAAAATAATCAATTTCATTTTTAACCCATTCCGGATCTTCGGGTTCAGGAAGAGGAGCTTTTTTAGGTTTTATGAATGACCAATGGGTTTCATATTTTGCTCCCTGATCTATCCATTTTTCAATCAATTTAATTTGGTGGGAAGATAATTTAAGATTTGATGATGGCGGTGGCATCATTATCGAAGTATCTTTGGTTGAAATTCGTAGAAAAACCTCTGAAAGTTCTGGTTTGCCTGCAACCAGCGCATGTGCACCGGGATTTTCTTTCAAAGCTTTGTACGCACTTTCTTCGTTATCAAGCCTTAGACCTGCTTCCCTCTTATTTCCATCAGGACCATGGCAGGCAAAACACTTGTCAGACAAAATTGGTCTGATATCAAAATTATAGCTGACTTTATCGGGAATACGCTCTTCAACCTTTTCTGTGGTGTTATTGCATGCTTGAATACTATAGAGAATTAATGTGACAATAAGAACTAAAAGCGAAACCCTTTTATTCATAAATTTACTATTACCTCGTGAAAATCAAATTTATTTTATCTAATATAAGAATACCTAAGAATTACTTTAATCAATTTTTTTTCCTTTTAATTAATAATTATTAGCTTAAAATATAAGAATTCTGATTACTGAATTTATAACAGAAAATAAGGACTTAGAATTTTAACTGATAAAGATTGGTAAACAACTGACAGCAAAGGTGTTGACAGAACTGAAAAAAATGGTTTTTCATTTAGCTTTTTATTGGATTAATTACTGCTTGCAGGTACGGCTATAATTCAATTTTGAATTGTATAAAAAACTAATTCTTTCTCAAAAGCGCATAACAAGTCCATTAAAACACCATAAGATGTTCAATAACAGAGTATGAGCACTTGCTAATTTACATATCCTTAAAAGTGGTTCCTGCTGCCAAAGCAATAAAACCAACCAATAATAAGGTATAATTATGCTCAGTTAAAAATGGGACGTTTGTGTAATGGCCAATTATTCCAAGAATTCCAAATAATAAACCAATAATCCAGGTTATTTGCTTTGGAGCCGAAGGTGCTTTCATAATACAATTTTTCAGAATAGGTTAATAGAAATTTGAGTGGTTTATTAAATGTATCATTTTAAAACAGTTTTAATTAAGTTATAATGATGTAGTTTGATAAAAATTTCCGAAATCCTAAAAAATATGCTATAACTTTTTATGAATCTGACAAAAAAGTTTAATTCTTACCAAATCGTTTAAACACCTCGATCTCAAGCCATTCCCTGTGCATGGGATGTGAAATCGCGATTAGTGCCATAGCTCTCTGTCTCAAATTCTTTCCAAACAAATAGGCCACTCCATACTCAGTCACAACATAATGCACATGAGCCCTTGTGGTAACCACCCCCGCTCCTTCCTTCAGAAATGGAACTATCTTCGATTCACCGGTTTTTGTTGTGGAAGGCAGGGCAATGATTGGCTTGCCTCCGTCCGATAAGGCAGCCCCCCTCATAAAATCTATTTGCCCTCCTACACCAGAATATTGAAAAGTCCCAATTGAATCAGCACAGACCTGACCAGTCAGGTCAATTTCTATTGCAGAATTAATAGAAACAGCTTTGGGATTCGCACGAATCACTTTGGTATCATTTACATAGTCAATCTCGAGAAATACTACCTGAGGATTATCATCAACAAAATCATATAATTTTCGTGTACCAATTGCAAAACCAGTTACGATCTTTCCCCGATGTTTTTTCTTGAATTTATTGGTAATAACACCACTCTCCACAAGTGAAATTACACCATCTGAAAACATTTCAGTATGAATTCCCAGATCCTTATGATCTTTAAGACATGAAAGAACAGCATCAGGTATTGCGCCAATACCCATTTGAAGAGTTGACCGGTTTTCAATTAATTCAGCGCAAAATCTACCGATTGTCATGGCTGTTTCATCAACCCGGCTTCCATAATTCACTTCTGGTAAGGCTTCATCTACACTAACCAAAGTATGTATTTCACTGATATGAATAATCCCATCTCCATGAGTTCGGGGCATTTGTTTATTTACCTGCGCAATGATATGTTTTGCATTTTTAACCGCTGATTTGGCAATATCTACAGAAGTTCCAAGTGAACAGATACCATGCTTATCAGGTTCTGAGACATGAATGAGCGCCACATCCAAAGTCAGAATACCTTTATCAAACAAAATTGGAATCTCACTTAAAAAAACAGGGATATAATCACCGTTTGTTCCGTTGACAATCTCCCTGACATTTTGAGAAACAAATAACGAGTTCATGAAAAAACTATCACCAAATTCCGGTTTATTGAATAAATCATCACCGAGGGTAGTTATGCTCACTAACTCAACATTTTTTAATTCTTTACTTCTATTAAAAAGTGCCCGTAAAAGGCTCATGGGTGTTGAGGCACTTCCATGAACAAATACTCTTTGTCCACTTTTTATTTCTTTAACCGCATTTTCAGCTGTGCTGTATTTGACTAACATTTAATTGATTTCTAACTGTATAAATATTTTTTGAAGTTAATCAATCCTGCTATAAAACTTGGAACAGGTGTAAGATATAACGCTAATCGATCTATCTCATTAACGAAAAATATAGAATTTGATAGCCAAATAAGAAGGGGATTAGATTGCACGATATGGGGAAATATCTACTCAATCGCAGTTTTAAAAAGTGAAAATTGAGAATTAAATCATACTAAATTGAATTAAATTCAGGTTTAGAGACACGAAATATTATTTCATAGGGGTTAAAGTGTTCTAATTTATCAAATGGCCTAATAATCAGTATGTAAGGCATAGATATTGATTTAATTACGCGATGCGAAAGAGGAATCACTTTTTATACTGCTTTATAATTGTCTTTTCGGCGGTCACGGCTTTTTCACAAAAACCGAAGTTCAATCTGAGCACTCTAAACAGTAGTAATGATATTTCTCAAAACACTATCTTAAGCATTCACAAAGATAAGTTTGGCTTTATCTGGTTCGGCACGCAGGATGGTCTGAACCGATACGATGGTTTTAAATTCGATGTCTTTAAGTTCTCCAAAAATAACAACTATTCTCTTCCTTCAAACTATATCCAAACAATCAGCGAAGATAAAGATGGAAATCTATGGCTGGGAACAAGAACTGATGGTATTAGTAAATTCAGAATATATGACCGGAAGTTTATTAATTATCAACATAGTACAAAAGATAAAGAATCATTAAGCAGTAATAAAATTAATCAGGTCTTAGTGGATAAAAAGGGAAACCTTTGGGTCGCAACCGATAGAGGTTTAAATCTATTCATTAGCAAATCAGAAAAATTTAAACACTTTCTTCATAATTCATCCGATAAAAATACGCTGAGCAGTTCCAATATTATTTCAATTTTCGAGGATTCAGAAAGTAATTTGTGGGTTGGGACGGATAATGGATTGAATCTGCTTAATTCAAACACAGGTAAGTGGACAAGATTTTCTGATAAAAGAAGTGGGCATCAGGACAATAATTATATCAACACTATTATTGAGGATGATCTTAAACAATTGTGGGCCGGTACTTATGAAGGTTTAAATCTAATTAATAAAAGCAATGGTGAATTTATCCCCTTCAGCATTGATCCTGAAAAAAAATCCTCGTACAAAATAAATCCTGTATTTACATTGGCACGTGCAGATAAACACAAATTATGGATTGGATCAAATACAACCCTACAGTTATTTGATACTGAAATAAAAAAGAATATCAGTTTTGAGGATAGGCAACAAAGCGAGAGTTTAATACCTAATGATGGGGTGTACTCACTTTTGCATGACAATTCAGGCATTTTATGGGTGGGAACTGCAAGTCAGGGGATTTTCAAGTACGATAGTAATATATCTTATTTTGAACCTTACAAATTTTCTACTTTCAGTACTCCTTCAGCAAAAAACATAATAAGAGGTATAGCAGAAGATAAAAAAGGCAACCTCTTCCTCGCAACTGATGCCGGTCTCGATTATTTTGACAGGTTAAAAGGCAGCTTAAAAACTTATTATCACGAAAATAAAAATCAATATAGTCTGACCAGCGATTATACAACGAAGGTTTTAATTAATAAAACTAATGAAGGTGTTTGGGTGGGTACAGCAGGTAATGGACTTGATTATCTGGATCTGAGGACCGGTAAATTCAAACATTACAAAGCTGGTAATAAGGCAACTGAGATTAATAATTATGGAATTTATGCTCTCCTGGAAGACAAAAATGGCAAAATATGGATTGGCACTGATGGTGGTGGAGTGAATGTTTATGACCCCAAAACAAAAAGGTTTACAAAGTATCTTCACGATGAAAAAAATGCGGCAACAATTTGCGATAACAGTATAAATTATCTTTATGAAGATAAAAGTGGCAGGATTTGGATATCCGGGTACAATAACGGCATCAGCATTTTTGATCCTGACTCTCAAAGATTTTCACACTTAAATACCTCAAACAGTAAAATTAGCAGCAACAATTGCAGCGTCGTATTTGAAGACAGTAAAGGATATATATGGATTGGAAGTATGGACAAAGGTTTGAATAAATTTGATCCTAAATCAAAAACCTTTAAATCCTTTAACGAAGATAATGGTCTGATTAATAATACAATAAATTTTATCAATGAGGATGATATGGGTTATATCTGGCTTAGTACCAACATGGGAATAGTTCGATTTGACCCGAAAATGGACATATACCGGAATTTCGCAAAGCGCAACGGATTGAAAAGCATGGAATTCAATGTTGCTTCTGGCATTAAATTACAAAACGGAGATTTAGCACTTGGTAACATCAATGGATTTAATATCATTAATCCTGAAGAGCTTAGTTCAAACCAAAATAAACCAAAGGTTGTTCTTACTTCCCTTGAGATCTTAAACAAAGAAGTTCAAATTGGCCAAAAGAAATCACCTTTAAAAGAAAGTCTTTTAATCGCAGATGAAATCACTCTTGAACACAAGCAATCTGTATTCACTTTATCATTTGCAGCACTGGATTATTCTATTCCTGAGAATAATAATTATGCATATAAACTTGAAGGTTTTGATGAAGATTGGAATTACGTGGGAAAGGAACGAAAAGCGACTTATACTAATCTTGATCCCGGAACATATGTTTTCAGAGTAATTGCATCAAATAACAATAATATCTGGAATAAAGATGGAGTAAGTATTAGGATTACTATTAATCCTCCGTACTGGATGACCTGGTGGTTCAGAATATTTATAGTGCTTTTTCTTGTTGGGTTAATCTATTTGTTGTTCAGGTTCAAAATGCGAACAGTAGAAAAGCAGAAAGTTGAACTGGAAACACTTGTTAGCGAAAGAACTTCCCAAATATTAAAACAAACCGCTGACGTAGAAAATCTTAACCAGGAACTTCGGAAGCAAACGGATACTCTGCTTCAGCAAAAAACACAGGAATATAATGCCCGCTTGCTTGCAGAAGAAATGAAAAAAGAAGCTGAACGGGCAAATCGTGCTAAAACCACGTTCTTAGCCACCATGAGTCATGAAATTAGAACACCAATGAATGGAGTTCTTGGAATGGCCACTCTGCTTTCTGAAACTAACCTAAGTAAAGAACAACTTGAATATATCCAAGCTATCAAACAATGTGGTGGAACTTTGCTCAATATCATTAATGATGTCCTTGATTTTTCGAAAATTGAATCCGGCAATTTGACACTAGAAGAACAGACTTTTAATTTAAATCAGTGTATTGAAGATGTATTTCAGTTATACAAACCCTTAGTCAATAAAACCGGAGTTATCCTGAGATACAAAATCGAAGATTTTGTTCCTCATAATCTTAAAGGTGATTATACACGGATTCGACAGATCTTGATTAATCTGGTTGGAAACTCAGTGAAGTTTACTGAATCTGGTGAAATTGTTCTTGTGGTCAGTAGGATTAATAATAATTCTAAAGACATACTGCAACTAAATTTTGTATTGAGCGATACAGGGATTGGAATTCCTGAGGAACAGCAATCAAACTTATTTAAGGCCTTTCACCAGCTTGATTCATCTATTACGAGGCAGCATGGAGGTACTGGTTTAGGTTTGGTCATCTGCCATCGGCTGATAACGATGATGGATGGTTCTATCCAAATTGAAAGCACTAAAGGAGCAGGTACAAGAGTAAAGTTCAACATTAATTGTAAGATGATTACCGAAGCCTCAGAGAATAGTGAGAAAATCATTTCAGCAAAAAGAGATTTCGGGCATAAAGATGATGAAAAATTGATCAGACCTAATTTTGCTGCTGAATATCCTTTTAAAATCCTTGTTGCTGAAGATAATCAAATGAACCAAAAAGTAATCCTGATGGTTTTAAAAAACTTAGGTTACAGTCCGGATCTGGCCAATGATGGACAAGAGGCTTTACAAATGATGAAAATAAAGCATTATGACCTTATCCTAATGGATATACAAATGCCAACCATTGATGGTCTGGAAGGAAGTAGGATAATCAGAAAATTGTATGGTAAGACTCCTGCCATTCTTGCATTAACGGCTAATTCAGCAAATGAGGACAGGGAAGCATGTCTGGATGCTGGGATGAATGGATTTTTAACAAAACCACTTGATTTAAAACTCCTTATCCATCAATTTCAGCAAATCCATGAAAATAAAATGAACGAGGTTTCAACTTAAATAACAGGATTTTTCATCCTGAAAAGAATTATTCTTTAGCCTTTTCTGCCTGCTTCTGTCTTTCCTGCCTTTTGAAATATCCCCTCAAAAAAAAACTACCTTTAAGAGCTTCCATACTTTGATTGAACCCATCAGTCCCTTTCCGAAGATTATCAATACTTGAATTCAGATTTTTTACCATTACAGAATCTTTCAGGAAGGCATTTGCGGGTCCTTTACCTGAATTTATATCCTTCTGAACGCCTTTAACAATTGTACCGATATCATTTGTTAACCGATCTGCCTGTGAACCAACTTTATTCATTTTAAGGACAGCTTCGTTGAGATTGTAGGCAAATGCTGTATCTTTCAAAAGCATCCCAACAGAACCTTTACCTGCCTTCATATCAGCAATAATGGCATGTAAATCATTGGCCATTAAACCTGCCTTAGATGTCGTTAAACGGAGATTCACAGCAGATTGACGGATTTCTTTAGGGAGTGTCTCATCATTAAGTAATTCCCAAAGTGCAGTACTGCTATTTACCCGCTGTACAGTAAGCTTTAATCCGGCAACAATTTCTGAAATATCATTATTAGTGATAGATAATTTTTGGAGAATTGCGTCTGTATCAATCGGTTTTTTTGAGAAAATAACGTCCCCTTCCTGAGCAAGTTCTGCATGATCCTTACCAGGCACGATATTAATAACCTTGTTACCAACAATACCATCTGTCCCGATCGAGGCAATTGCATCTTTACGGATAATTTCCTTCATGTCTGTATCAATCATCATGGATACCTCTATGGTGGTATCATTGACAATTTTTATGCTTTTAACTGTACCTGATTGAATACCAGAGTAGCGAACATTATTTCCTGAAATCAATCCCTGTACATTTTCAAATTTTGCTTTCAGCAGGTAGGTAGAACCAAATAGACTTTTATTTCTTCCGATCATAAAAAGCAGCAGGATAAGAAATGCCAGACCACTTAGGACAAATATTCCCAGTCTCACACTATTTACAATTTTCTTTGCCATAAAAATTTTATTCAAAAAACAATTTTACTTTTGGATCAACTGATTGTGTTATTTCTTTAAAAGTACCACTCGCATAACACTTTCCTTCTATCAGCATTACAACCCGGTCGCTTGCCATACGAACACAATTCATATCATGAGAAATAATCAATGAGGTGGTTTTATACTTTTGTTGTATTTCTACCATTAATTCGATGATTTCTTTGCTGGTTATGGTATCCAACCCCGTAGTAGGCTCATCATAAAGAATTATCTCCGGTTTTAAAATCAATGTTCTGGCTAATGCGACCCTTTTCCTCATTCCTCCTGATAATTCAACCGGCATCATATCGATCGTGTGTGCAAGCCCCACATCTTCAAGTGCATCAATAACCATTTTATCTACCTGTCTTTGGCTAACTTCCAGCCAGTGCCTCCTCAATGGAAATTCCAGATTCTCCCTTACCGTCATCGAATCATATAAGGCATTACTCTGGAACAGAAAACCCACCTTTGCTCTGATTTGGTCCAATTGGTCATGATCCAGGTCAGGAATATTATGACCAAAGATTTGAATGCTTCCCTCATCAGGTTTTATCAATCCAATAATACATTTAATGAGAACTGATTTTCCAGAACCCGATTTGCCTAAAACAACCACACTTTCTCCCTTGACCAGTTCAATATTAAAATCCTTTAAAACATGGTTATCTGCAAAGGATTTACATAATCCATTGATTATTATTACCTTATTAGACTTTGTATCTATTTTTAATTCCGAGTGCATAAATTAATAACCCAAAATATCTGTAACCTGAACAGCCAGCAGATCAATTACAAAAATTATTACAGATGAAACAACTACTGCTGAATTAGCAGAGCGGCCTACCCCTTCTGTGCCCTTGCTGCTGTTATATCCTTTATAGCATCCGATAATTCCTACTGCAAATCCGAAAAAGAAGCTTTTTGTAAATGCCGGCAAAACATCACCAAACACAAGGTTATCAAAAACCTGTGTCCAGTACAATGTAAAGCTGGTATTTGTATGAATATTAACTCCCAGATAGGCACCGTATAAGGAAACTGCATCACCCAGCATTACCAGCACAGGCAGCATTAAGGTACATGCTAAAACTCTTGTTGCAACAAGATACTTGAAAGGATTGGTACCACTTACTTCCATCGCATCAATCTGTTCGGTAACCTTCATTGATCCAAGTTCAGCACCTATACTGCTGCCTATCTTTCCGGCAAATATCAAGGCAGTAATTACAGGACCTACCTCGCGTATAACTGCAATCGCCACAATTGCCGGCAATTGGGCCTCCACACCATAATCTGCCATAGAAGGCCGAAGCTGCATAGTAAGAACCAGTCCCATAATAAAAGCTGTCAAGCCTATCAATGGAAGTGACTTATAGCCAATTACATAACACTGCTTTATAAACTCAGAAAATTCGAAAGGCGGATTCAGACCATGCCTGAAAAACCGCAGAGTAAATCTGAACAATTCGCCATTCAGGGTTAAAAATGATTTTAAATCTGACTTTAATGACATAGCATTTATTGATACAAAATACCCATTATTTACAAAAATAATTGAATGTTTAAGTGATCAGCCTGACTATTGTCAATAAAAAAACTGACAAAACTCATATTTATCATGGATAAGTATTTGTTGAAGAGCAAGAACAGAGCCAGAATCTATTTAACCTTATTCCCCTTTACCCTTTCAATAAGTGCATTAGCCGTTTGAATATTCCAACCATCAAATCGGCCTCTTTGTACAACCAATTCATTATCTTCTGGATGTTGCAAATAATAATGAAATACAAACTTTCCTCTGGGCTTAGACCATCCAACAATCTGGCCAAAACGTAAATCATTAAATACCAAAGTATCGCCATATTGCTCCACTGTATAAAATTCCTTTGAAAACCGGATCAGTTTCTGAAGATCCGAATGATCAAGTATTGGATTTAAAAGGGAGTCGTTTCTCGGAAAATACTGAAATTCCATAGATCTGTTGCCGTCAAATATGGATCGAAAACCAACATGATAGCCTTTATTGTCACCCGCAACCACATACCATAACCAATTCTGTAATGGAGTAGGCGTAGTAAAATACCGGGTGTAAGAGATTTTCTTTTCATCCAGTATCCTCCTGACATCACTGTCAATCGTCGCTTTATTAATCAGACAATAGATAAGATATAAAGAACAAAGACCCAGCCCAAATCTCCACCAAATTTTCTTCTGCTGATTCTGCCCACCTTTTAAATACAAGAGTGCTAAAAGAGCAATACCTGGCCAGATTGAAAAGAAAGGATCAGCTACATAAATTGCATTAAAAGAAATTCGCTTATGGCTAAATGGTTCAAGCCATCCTACACCATAATTGTTAAATGCATCGATAAAATCGTGAATAAATATCAGTGAAACAAAAAATAAAAACCACTTTAATAAACTTATGTTGCGTGGTCGGTGCCAGCGTTCAGCCATTAAGGCTAAAATAAGACCTGCTATTAAACAGAAAAGAAATGAATGGGTAAAACCACGATGTGCCAGCAAATTTGATGAGGTGTCCATCCAAAATGAAGCTAAAAAATCAATATCAGGGATACTCTGCGCCAATGCAGCCCAAAGCAATGCTTTTCTTCCTAATTGTTTACCGGCAAAGGCTTCACCCATGCATGCACCGAGGGCTATATGAGTGATGGAATCCATTAATTAGATTTTTTTATACCTACCGGAGTTCCTCCTCTATCCCTGCTTTCATCGGCAGCTTCCATAAAAGCGATTATTTCTAATGTTTCTTCCGGACTCACCGGCGCAGTCCCATTTTCAAAAAATAGGATAATTTGTTCAAGCAAAGGATCGTAACCCTTAAATTCACCTAAAGTAAGGTTCGCCATTTCGCCATAAACGGTTCCTCCAAAATCACTTGCTGCGACTTTTCCCCCATAATTATAATTACCATTACGTGTACCCCTAAAACTTCCAAGCCTTCCATCATCCCAAACACCCACTACAACATCAGTATCTTTGCTATGTATTCTGGTCACCTTTATACAGCCTGTACCCATTAAAGCAAATAATAGCTCGACACCATGTATACCATACCAAAATAAATCAGGATGCGTCTTTTCAATAATAGCCGGACTAAAAGTTTCGGCACCCAACACTTTGCCAATTGTCCCCGATTTAATATCAGAAATACCTGTAATAAATCTTAAAGACGAAGAAGAAAACACAGGCGTTTTATATTGTTTTGCTGCAGCAAATATTGCCTTTGCATCCATTAGGGATGCTGCAATTGGTTTATCAATGAATACCGGTTTACGTGCTTTTAATACCTGCAAGGCCTGGTCAAGATGTAAACGTCCATCATTTGTTTCCAATAAAACTACATCTACTTTATCTAAAAGATCAGAAATAGACTCAACTATTTCTACCCCCAACTTTTTCACTTCTTCTATATATCCGGGAATTCTTTCAACACTGGTAATGATGTCATTACTCCCTTTTGGATAAGCTGCCACAATTTTGTAGCCTCCATAAACGACAGCAGCATTTGTAGCATTTAATGTTTTGGTAAATGCTACCGAATGTGAGGTATCTAAGCCAATAATACCTACTCTTTTCCCTGAAAGTAGCGCAGATTTACCATAAAGTGAATTAATATTTTCCATAAATACTTCAACCGATGCCAGACAGAGCAAACATCTTTATAAAATTTATCACATTGTGACTACCAATACAATCTATATTAAACTTGTCTGTAAACTTATGGCTTCAAAGCAAGAACCATCAAATTATAGCTTATCCCTGTTCTCATAAACTTTCATGATCGCGTTAATAACATCATCCATATCCTGTGTGCTGCCCAGTAATGATGCCACACCTTCCAAAACCACCATTTCTTCATTGCAAACCAAATCACAAATTGGCATGTTCATTTCTTCCTTATAGCGTTTTAAACGAGCCGGGGAATACAGTGCTTTATATTCTCTCAGTCCTATAATTTCATCAACCCAAGGTTCACCATGAAAACCTCTGGCAATGTATGGGCTCAGGTTAATCCCCTCCGCAGAAAGGGCTTTTAGAAATTTACTACGATCGGCATTGTTGAAATGCTCTTTACGATAGCTCATTGCATATTTATAATAGCCGGAACTTTCGGTTCCCGGGTATTTCTTTTGAGGAATAAGTCCGGGAAAACCCTTAAGTTTTGCATCAAGATAAGTTGCATTTGCATTTCTTTTTTCAAAACGCTCTCTGGCACCGGCAATCTGTCCCATCAAAACTGCTCCTTCAAATTCATTCATACGATATTTAGGTCCAATGGTCACATTAAAACCTTTGCGATTGGTACCATGATTCTGAACGGTAAAACACCTATCCATCAAAACTTCATCATTTCCAATGATTGCGCCGCCCTCACCACAAGAAATTTGCTTGCTGGCCTGAAAACTGAAGCAACCCAAATCACCAATTGTTCCAATTTGTTTACCCTGATATTTTGCAAAGTTTGCCTGACAGGCATCCTCAATTACTTTCAGATTATGTTTCCTGGCAATAACCATAATACGCTCCATATTGCATGGCATACCCATAATATGAACCGGAATAATAGCTTTCGTATTCTTATTAATTTTCTTTTCTATCTCATCGGGATCAAACTGGAATGAATCTCTGTCAAGATCAACCAATACAGGTAATGCACGGCTGGTTAAAATAGCAGAAACAGTTCCAAAATCACTGTATGGGGAAGTAATGATTTCATCGCCGGGCCCAAAATCCATGGCTTCAACTGAAGTCGCCAGCGCTTGAGTGCCCGATCCAGTTCCAATACATAACAGTGTTCCCATTAAACGTGCATATTCCTTCTCGAATGTTGCTACGGTTCCTGTTGGTGACTGAATACGGCTCCATATTCCACTTTTGGTTGTTTTCACAACAGATTCAATTAATTTCTCATCGGCTATCATTGCCGGCCATTTCGGCCATACTTTTATTCTCACAGGGGTTCCACCATGTAGAGCCAATTTGCCGGAACTTCGAGGGGTATTTCCAAACGCAGGAATAACATTGGAAAATGCAGTCGCAACAGTAGTTGCAGTAACTGCAGTAATAAAATTCCTCCTGCTAAATTTTTTGAATTTCATAAGATTAGGTTGATCCAGATGTTCTGGGATGAATTTAAGTTTAAAACTCGTATTAAATCTCAAATAGCTATTTGAGATAAAATTATATCCTAAATATAAAAATAAGCGTGTACGTAACCGAATTTACCAAAAATTTGGGATATTAATTAAATGGAATCAGAAATTATTTGGATTTTCCTGTCAGCAATTTATGAATAGCTTTCATCAAGATTCCTTCTGCTTCGGCAGTAACGCCCGATGCCTGTCCGGTTTCATAACCTCCCTGAGAATAGGCGATTGCATTACCAATGTAACCAACACCATAATCACCATATCCGGCAACGGCCACGAACAGATCAGTACGCTCGGCCTTAGCAGCCAGCTGATATTCTACAAATGGCTCACCGGGAAGATGAAGAATTCGTGCTTTTCCAATACTCAGCAATGATAGATCGATTTTTTTTCCTGCTTCCAGTCGTTTTAACCAGACTAATTTGGATAGGTTATTTGATAAAAAAACTGAAGTTTGGGTTTTCATCGCTGCTTCAATATTTTCAATACCAGCTGCAGGTTTTAAAGCGACTGGCTCAATACTCCAGTTCACAGAAGCTGGACTTATCGGTTCACGTGTGGTATTATCCCAGGCGCGTTTCATTCCATCTGCCAGCCGATCGGCAAGGATCAGCCTGTTTTCTTTAGCCCCATCATTATATTTTCCTGCGGTAAGGTTCCCTCCTGCTCCATTAAAATGGATATGTAATGCATCAGGGACAGCCATTTGACGCATAAAACGTGCAATACCCGGAAAATCCGGATTGGAAATACCTGTTCGGTAATAACTTTGCGGATGTGAAGCATAATAACTAAGCACTGCCAATGGTTTATCATTATTCCAGAAACTGATCAAAGAAACCATCGGGTCAATTAGTCCTTCTGGTGCTGCACGAATAACAGAATCCTTTGCTGCTGAGGTACGGGTATATTTAACTTTACCATCAGGTCCAAGAATCCGGCGGTTGGAAGCCACTTTATACACCTCAGCCTGTCCGGTTCCGATATGAGTAAAAGGAGCAGCATTAAGAATCGATTTACGAATAGCCTGACCCAAACGCTGAATAAGATCCCTGGCAAAACTTCCTTCAAAAGCAAGAGGACTCAAGCCAGCTGTTTTAAGCATATTCTCGGCACCAAAGTCTGATGTTGGTGCATCATGCTGGTGAATAGCGTGAATTACTACCCTCGATGGAATAGTACCCGCAGCTTCAGCCATAATGCGTTTAAATTCATCCTGACTGTCATTTGCAATACCAATCCAATCGACTGAACACATTACAATTGGTTCGCCTGCACCCAGGATCACTATACCTTTGGCCCTTAAACCCAGATCCCAACTGTTGATCATCGGATCATATGTTAAACTACTACCCACAGGGGGTGTTGCATCCACATCAAAGGCAGCCAGTTTCAATTGCCCCTGAACTGCCGGCTGATAGAAATCTGCAGCCATGGATACATTAAATTCAAATAAAAAATTACTGAAACAAAAAAGGAAAATGGCAATGGATTTCAAGGTAATTTTCATAGTAGGAATATGATATTGGGAATAATTTCCCCGCTTTTTAAAAATCAATGACGCTATTAAATGACAATAATACTCTTCTAAGCACGTAATTACTATCTCTTACACCTTCATTGCGGTATTAATTCTATTGAGATAAAAGAAATTAATTTCTGTAGAATGCACTGTTTTCTTTAGTCAGAATATCAATGGGCATAAAATAAATCTTCTCTACCGGGGAAGAGAACGCGAGATGTTGATAAAGTGAAATAATTCCCCTGTAGCCTTGTTGTTTTGGTTTCTGACAAACTAAAAAGTCGATGATTCCTTTATCCATATACTCAATATTCTCTTTCAGAAAATCATACCCAATCAGAATCACATCTTTTTTTGAGCTATCAATAAAATGAGCAACCTTAGAGACTCTCGAATTGCTTACAAAAATAATCCTGATATCTTTATGTTCAGTAAAAATATTGCTTAAATACTTTTCAATTGATTTAAGATCTGTATCTCTAATATCAATTTTTACAATGTTATCTGGCATTTTATGTTTGTCGAAATAAGCCCTGAATCCTTCTTCTTTTTTGAGAAGATGATGATGATTGTCGATCTCCCTTGATATATTCACAATCAGTATTTTTTCACCATTTTCGACCAGATAACTCACCAGATGGGCAGCCAGATAGCCGCTGTGATATAGATTTGGACCAATATAACTCAAGCTTCCACCATTTGGAAGGTCTGAATCAATCAGAACATAAGGGATATTCGATTCCCGGCATTTATTTGTAAATCTCACTGATTCTTCAATAAAAGAGGGTGCGAGTAAAATACCATCGGGCTTACTTTCCAGAATAACCTTTGTTTGCTCTACAAAAGATTCAATCTTATTCTGATCATAGAAATATTTATCGATTATAATTCCGAACTGTTTGATTTCTTTATAAGCCTGCTCTATTCCTTTCAGAGGGGCATCCCAAAAACTGGTTTCTTTTGAAATTTCGGGTATCAGTGTGGCTATACGAAGAGTTTTCCTAGAGGCAAGCCTTTGCGCAAGCAGGTTAGGTTCATAATTTAATTCCTCAATAATACTGAGAATTTTTTCCTTGGTTTGTATAGAAACCCCTTTTCTGTTATGAAGTACACGGTCGACGGTAGCAATTGAAACATTCGCTCTTCTGGCAATTTCTTTTACTCCCGTAAGTTCAGTAACTCGTTTTTTCATAACAAATTTCAAAAATATTTTAAAGTGTATCTTTTACACAATAATAACTTTTATCCCTGGCTTTTCAAATCAAATTATTGCAAATATTTAATTTTTATTTATATTCGTTAACGTACCCGTCAATCAGATATTAAAATAATATTGCCTGATATGAAAAACATAGTCACTATTTCTCTTGCATTAATTATACCATTCAGAGTAGTAGGAAGTAAGGTAAGTTCAGAAACAAATATGAGCTCATACTTCAGGGCTGATTCGATAGAAGTTTCAAGAACCAGGGCTGATATGCTGATCTCTAAGCTTCCAAAATCAGATCCATGGGATGCCAGACCGGATGGCAGTGCTTTGGCATGGGGTGAAGCTGCTACACTTGAAACGCTCGTAGATATGTATGAGGCTACAGATGATCCGGCTTATCTAAAGGAAGTTGCACGTCGGGGTGATCGTATGCTTACTCATCGTGATGATATTCGGGGTGTAAGCGATGGTTCAGGAAAAAGCCGGCCGGCATGGAGCATGGGGTTAAAATATGTCGTTGCAAAAGGAGAATTGAGGGATGTTTTGGGCAATATTTCAATAAATATTCGCTCCACTACCTATGCGAACAATAATCTGACCATCGTTGAACTAATTCCGGATGCAAAAATTGGCCGTTTTAGTCTGAAAATAACCAACAGTTTTTGGAAAAGAAATGAGAGCTATACCAATCTGAGCATAAATCCGAATGATGATAGATTCATTGAA
This sequence comes from uncultured Sphingobacterium sp., assembly GCA_964356005.1. GTDB lineage: Bacteria > Bacteroidota > Bacteroidia > Sphingobacteriales > Sphingobacteriaceae > Daejeonella. Next base: position 3,139 of record CAYHGN010000026.1, on the reverse strand, counting down.
AAAATAGTTAATGATCCATTGTCACCATATTCAACCCGTGCGGGAGATTTTTCAGAGATAAAATCAAACCTGATCAGAGTTCAAGTTAAAGGATCAACTGCACCTGTTGCACAAAATATCACCTTAGACCCAATAACTCTTGCTTATACAGGCTACCTGGGTATCATTTACCACCCCCTTCTCAGGCTGGCAGAACTCGCAAAGCAAAAAAGCGAACTGGCTGAACTCCGGCCTGCAGCTAAACGTTTTATTAAAGCTGCTGAAGAATCCTATCGGGATGCAACAGCACGCTTATGGAGAAATGGTCCGAATCAGGGTGAGGGTTATTATTTAACCTGCGAAAGAGGAGAATCATTTCCGGCAGACAATGTAGGACAACCTATTAATTTCCTGGGTATGCATACCAGCTCTCAACTTGCATTATATCGTTTAACCGGTAAAAGGGAGTATCTGGAACGTTCTGAAAAGATGGCTAGACTATTGAAAAATCGTTTGCAGTATAATCAGGATTCAGATCTTTATGTATGGACCTATTGGTATGAACCTATGACTACCATCGGATGGAAACCAGAAGATATGCTTTCTTCGAATGTAATGATTTATAAAGGCTCCCCTAATGTGGAGGACAGTTCACATGGAGTACTTGATATTGCAATGGTAACTGCAGCGAACCGCGCCGGAATAGTGTTTACAAAAGAGGATGTCCTGAGATTTTCAAACACACTGTTAAAGAATGTTATTCTCCCCGACAGAAGTGGGATTCGCAGGGCTGTTGATGGAAAGGGAGGTGATCATGCTGCCTTCTTCCCTATTCTACATGGATGGCTGGAATTGGCAGCTTTTAATCCGGAGGTTTATCAGGAAATCCGCAAGACCTATTTGAACAGGGCTGAAGAAAATCTTGCGTTTACAGCCGAATTGTTAAGATGGGAACGTAAAATGAAAGCGTTTTCATCAGCTTCGAAATAAGTCAGGGATGGCTTTTAATTCAGAAATTTATTAAATTCAAATTTATCATTGATTATTATGGCCGCAAAAGATACTTCAAGACGCGAATTCATTAAAAAAAGCTCGTTGGGTGGACTTGGAACCGCATTAGGAATTGGAACAACGATTCCTGCAATTGCTGAAGAAAGTCTGAATACATCTGAACATACAATCAGTGATGAAAAACTTCATGTTAAACCCAGATTTCATAACTGGATAGTGGATGAAGGAGAGGAATGGCTTGAGCTTAACACCAAACAGGCAAATCTCGATTGGAATATTCCGGTTTCTCAATGTGCTCTTGTTCTACTTGATGTATGGCAGCGACATTATCTCAAAGAGCCTGAAGAAAGGGCCGAAAAGATTATTAATGAGAGATATATTCCATTGCTAAAAAGTTGCAGAGAATACGGAATGGAAGTAATTCATTGTCCATCACCACCAGTCGCAAAAACACATCCAAACTGGGTAAAATTAATGACAGAAGCCGAGTTAAAACCCGTTTCTGATAACTGGCCACCCAAAGACTTCCGTAATTTAGGTGGCGCATATACAGCTTACAGAAGGCCTTTTACAGCAAAAGAAGCAGAGCGTAATGCACTTACACCTCTGACCTTTCACCCCAAAGTTGTCCCTCTGAATAATGAGGCAGTTATGGCATACGGAGAGGAATTACACCGCTACTGTAAACAAAAAGGTATTCTGTTTCTGTTCTTTGCAGGATTTAACACAAATGCCTGTTTGATAACCAGAGATTATGGTGCTTTACAAATGAATTATCGTGGGTATCAGGTGAGTGTAATCCGTGATTGTACAACCGGAATGGAATCGAGAGAGACTCAGGCTGGCTTGCTGCAAACTAATGGAGCCTTATTATTTTTTGAAATGTATGGTCAGTATACGGTTACTTCAAATGAAATAATGAGTGGGTTTTCCAGAAAAGCCTGATTCCTTTTTAGTTGCCAGTTGTTAGTTATCTGTTGTCAGTAATATATTAGTTCACTGAAAATCAAATATTCATAGCTACTCCAATATTAGCTTTTTGCTTTCGGCTTTAAGCTTTTAGCTTAAAGCTCCGCTACCTCCAGTCCACCGGAAGTTTCAATGACCAAACATCATTAACCAATGGAGGCGTCATACCCCCCGCTATCCATATTTTATCCTGAAAGATAAATGCTGATTGCTCATGGCGTCCTTTCCATACATTTTCAGATTTAAACTCTTCCCAGGTAATTCCATCTTTGCTGCTCCAAACATCTGAATGATTTTTATATGGATTATTGGACCAGCCTGCCATTACCCATATTCGTTCGCGATAAACTACCGATGAAAACCATAATCGCTCATGCCAGGGTGCAGCATTGGTTACTTGTGTCCAGTGAATTCCGTCTTCAGAGCTCCAAACATCATTTTTAGCATGATATTCAGGAACATAATTTCCTCCTCCAAAGACGTAAATTTTTCCATTTAAAACTGCAGCTTGATGATAAGCCCGTGGCGACCAGCCTGCATCAGCTGTAGCTAATTTCCAGTCCCTTCCATTAGAAGAATACCATACATCATTTTTGAGACTAGTGCGGTCTCCAAAATAGTAATTCTCAGTTCCACCCATTAACCATAGTTTCCCCTTAAATTCTACAAGAGCAGAGGCAATTCTCGGTGACCATGCCGCCTGATCGGTTACAAGTTTCCAGGCAGTTCCATTTTTGGAAGTCCACACCATATTACTTGCAGAATGGCCTTTCAATCGTCCATTATACCAGCCACCCATCATGAACATTTTGTTTTTGAAGGTAATAGACATCGACAAATCGCTGTGGATCCATGGTGCTGAATTCGTATGCATTTTCCAGCTTTTTCCATCCGAAGAGCTCCAAACATCACGTGGCGGAGCTTCCAATGAGTTAAACCAGCCTCCAAAGATCCATAGCCGGTTTTTATAAACCAGTTCAGCCTGAGAATCCCTGGCCTGCCAGGCAACTGCAGGGCTTTCCTGTACCCAGTCTGCATTCTGCTGAGCATATCCGGCAAACCCATAAACACCGGCGATTAAAGCAATTATAAACGATTTTTTCATACAGAGGACCCCAAATTCCAAATAGAAAATTTATAAACCAAGCATCTTTTTTGCATTTCCCGATCTCAGCAATTC
>CAYHGN010000025.1:0-32987 GCA_964356005.1 uncultured Sphingobacterium sp. | reverse complement strand
ATCGGATGATCATATTGACCATGGCTTATTATAAAAAAAGGGGGCTTTTAATGGCCCCCTGATACATTATTTTGCCAGTGCCACTTCCCGGGCTTTGGTTGTAGTGTAATATTTAGCAAGCATATTCGGAACTTCCCATGCCGGTAATTTTCCCTCTCTCAGATACTGAAAGTACGCTTTGGCTACCTGTGCAAAATGATCTTCGTGCCCAACTTTATATTTATCAGGAATAATTACCTCCCAGCCCGTTGAATTTTTCTTCAATTCAACTCCAGGATACTTGTCGTTAATTTTTTTCAAATCATCCATAATCGCAATTTCAAATGCTTTCATATCAGTAACTGCAGCAGGTTCTATGTATAATACAGGCTTAAAATTCTGTTCCTTACCCTGTTTAATAATAACACTGGCCTTTGTACCACGCATCACCGAGAAATGAGTATCACCGGTACCTTCAGGTGCCTGAAAATCCCAGGTTACAGAAACTTTTGCATGAATCCCTTTCAGGCGGTAGTTTATTTCTCCGTTTGAATAAGGATTCAATACCCCATCCTTAACATCAGCCTTCAGATATTCAGGAAATTCCTTTTTGAGAGTAACCTTTTCAAATTGCTCGGCGGTTAATTTAGTACTCCATCTTTTGGCTGAAACAATTTCGATATCCTTTTTATAATCGAGAACCTGATTAGGAAAACATTCCCATTGTACCAGATCAACCAGGTGAGTTGTAATATCAGTGATTCCTTCTCCCTGCTGTTTAACATCAAAAAACCATGCCGGTCTGACAAGCGGTTTGCCGGAAACATTCTTAAAGAAATAATGAACACTTAGTTTAGTAACCGATGGGTTATCGGGACTGCCCTTATCGAGTTCCCCAAAAGCCGGAAGATGAGCAAACTCCTTTTGAAGGATGCTATTGATCTCATAACGCTCAGTCATGATATCGTAAAGCAGCACTTTATTTTTCTCTGCTGATTCAAAAGCCTGAATGAGGGTATTAAAGCCCTCGGTATCAATTGCCATCGGCTTATCTGCCAAAACATTTAAACCAGAGTCAACAGACTGCTTGATATAATTTGTCTTAAACTTATTGTTTCCGGCAATAACGACCACATTTCCTGCCTTCTCCTGAAACATCCTTGCCAGGTAATCATCCCCTGTATATACCTTTTGATTCCATTTTGTTGGCTCCTCTTCCCTTTTGTTATAAGAACTGATAAGATTAAGATGGGATTTGACCTCATCTCCATATGGGGCATAAACATGCACCACTGAATCAATTTCGGGATACATCGATTTCTGTATCAATGCAGAATGAAAATGTCCCGGATCAAGGGTTATTAGTCGTATTTCAGGTTCCTGTATTTTTTCAGATTTGTCTGCACAAGATGTACCAAAAAGAATCATACAGTTTATTAACAGCAAGTGTTTAATGTTATTGAAGTTAGATTTTATCATAAGAAAAGCTTTAAACTAAATTAATTTTAATTATTTGATTTTCAGATAGAAGAGCAAGAATATTATACTATAGATTAAATAATTTTCTCTAAACTTATAGACTTTAATTTTGGCGAAAGTAACTGAATTCCAGTAAAAGCGATCAGATAGGCACATCCTGCGAAAATGAACAATGAAACATAGCTTCCGGTTGTTTGTAAAAGGAAGCCACCGATTGTTGCACCGAACATACCCCCAACAGCACCAAGCATACTGCCTATGCCAACAACAGAACCCACTACCTGTCTCGGAAACATATCGGTTGTCAGGGTAAACAGGTTAGCAGACCAGGCAGAATGAGCCGCTAAAGCCAGCCCTATGAGGCCCACAGCGAGCCATAATTCTGTTGTTTGTGCTGCAAAGTAAACCGGAACAACACATAATGCTGATGCAAACATGGTAGTTTTACGACTTTTATTTACAGACCATCCGCGCTTAATTAGTGCAGAAGATGCCCAGCCTCCAATAATGCTTCCAAAATCAGACATCAAATAAATTACGATCAGGATTGGGCCAATTTTGGCAATTCCTATCCCATAATTACTGAAAAAGAACTTAGGCAGAAAGAACAGGAAGAATGAGAAGATAGGATGAGTCATGAAGGCGCCAAATGCAAAAGCCCAGGTTTGCCTATACTTTAGTAAATGCAGCCAGGGAATTTTTATTTGAGGCTCCAATGGATCGCTCGTAATGTATTCCAGTTCTGCTTTCCCAAGTTTTGGATGATCCTGAGGTAAACGGTACATCATCATCCAGAATATAATCCATATAAAACCTATTGCACCGGTAATTACAAAGGTCATCTGCCAACCATAGTTGATAGCGATAAAAGGAACTGTAAGAGGGGCAACAATTGCACCAACACTTGCTCCCGATACAAAAATACCAGTTGCCAAAGCCCTTTCCTTTCTTGGGAACCATTCAGAAACGGCCTTTAAAGCTGAAGGAAAGTTTCCGGCCTCACCCAATCCAAGGAGAAAACGAACCGCTGCAAATCCAAAAAGGGACGCAACAAGGGCATGCATCATTGTGGCAATACTCCAGAATCCAATTGCGATTGTAGCACCCATACGGGTTCCGATCTTATCCAGAAGGTGGCCCATAATGAGGAAGCCCAGGGCATAAGCCGCCTGAAATGAAGAGACTATAAATCCATACTCAGAATCAGACCAGGCGAATTCCTTTTGAAGCTGTGGTGCCAGAATACCGAGAACCTGCCGGTCAACAAAATTAATTGTAGTTGCCAGAAACAGCATTGCACAGATTTTCCAGCGGTAAGTGCCGACTCCGGATTTTGACGCTAAAAACATTATTTCCTCATTTCTATTAACATTCATCGCATTTTCATGCAATTGCAATGGGTATAAAAATCATGATTTGCCAAAATCAAACATTGAGGAATTCAGCCCCTTTTTAGAATGACAGATAATTTCAGCTTAAACTTTTGGTTCCCAGCCCTTTTGATACTCTCTTGTCCAGAGTTTCATCGCACCCTTATCATTTAAAATATGGCCATTTTTAGGATCAATTTTCAATGTTCTTCCGGTTCGCTGAGCAATATTACCGAGTTGACATAACAAGGTACTTTGATGTCCACCATGAATATCTGCTGCCAGAGCAGTTCCGTTCTTTATGCCGCTAAAGAAGTTTTGAATATGAAAAGCATCCAATTGTTGCGAAGGGCTAGTAAGGCTGGCTGTATCAACTTTGATTTCATTCTTAGCTTCTTTAATGATATTGTTCTTCAAATCAAAAGCCTTGAAGGCATTTCCCCCACCTATAGATAACGTTCCATTTTCACCATAGAAAATCACACCAACAGTGCTGCCTTCAATTGGAAATGGGTTACAACTTCTGCCTTCCCATGAAATAGTTGACTTATTATCGAATTCAATGTTAATATTTTGAGTGTCTGGAGTTTGCCAATCATCCTGATACCTGTACCTTCCGCCTGCAGATGTAACTTTTGTAGGATACTCTACCTGAAGTCCCCAGCGGGCAAGATCAATCATATGTGTACCATTATTCAGAGCTTCTCCTGTGCCCCAATTCCAGAACCAATGCCAGTTATAATGGATTACATTATCTTTAAATTCACGACGCGGGGCTGGTCCCTGCCAAAGATCATAATCAAGCCATTCAGGAACAGGAGCAGTTTTACCAATTCCTATAGCAGGTCTGTTATTAGTGTACCAGGTTTTTGCAAAATATGGACGGCCAATTATTCCACCATGCAATTCAGCAATACCGGCAACTACATTCGGCCAGGAACGGCGTTGATTACCCATCTGAATAACATTTTTATATTTATTGGCTGCCGCAACAAGAAGTTCTCCTTCATGAGGATTATGGCTGCATGGTTTTTCAAGGTAAACATGTTTACCGGCAGCCGATGCGAGTAAAGCTGCTGGAGCATGCCAGTGATCAGGTGCTGCAATCACAAGAGCATCAAGCTGTTTATCTTCAAGGGCTTTTCTGAAGTCAGGCTGAGCCATAGGTTTGGTGTTTTGTATCCCTGCAACCGTACTAATGCATTTATCAGCTGCACGCTTGTCTACATCACAGATGTAACGAATTTCGCAATTCTTCTGAGCAGCAAAATTTGAAGAAAGTGCAAGTCCGCGACTATTTACTCCCATCATTGCAACCTGAATACGCTCATTTGCGCCCATAATTTTTGCATAACTGCTTGCACTAAATCCAGGCAGAACACCTCCAAATGAAATTGCGGCAGCACCAGTGACTGTCTTTTTGATAAAATCCCGGCGGGAATCTGAATTTTTCATGTGTTTATTAATTTATGGCGTTTAAGCCTTTGTTTAATTTTATTTTAATTCTCAGGAAAGCTCAAATGTTATATTCACTTTTCCAGTATTGGGTTGTCTCAGTTTCGGCAGCTTTATTTCCCATGTGTACAGCGATAGCCACATCCTTGCCGGTTCTGACATTGGAGGCAGGTTTCTTTCCTGTTAAGATACATTCAGCAAAATCGCGAAGGGCGTAAACGGTAGGATCCAACACCGGATAATCTTTATTAAAAATAATTGGTTGCCCTGTCCCTCCTGGTGAAACCTCCATGGTTGCTCCGGTAACCCCGTCAACTGTACCGGTAGTTTTGTTTTTTGCTTCAGGATAGATGAATGCCCTGTCTCTTAATATTTCTATTGTTCCCTTTGTTCCAAGGATGCGAATGGAATAACCCTTATATTCATTAGTAAGAATAGAGGTAACACTTGATTTTACTCCACCGGGATACTCATAAACCAGCCGGATATTATCAAAATTGTCTCTGCCATCCTTCCAGAAATCGATTCCTCCAAATCCGGCAACTTTAATAGGATGGCTGTCCTGAATCATATTCACCATGTCAATTTCATGTGCGCTGAGTTCTGAAAGTAGCCCACCGCAGTATTCCTTATACATTTTCCAGTTTATAGCACGTTCCATTTTAGGATCATTAACCGGTTGACGCCAGTCAGAATTGCGATTGTATTGGCATTCATAATGAAATACCTTTCCAATCCATCCTTTGTCAATGATCTCTTTGACTTTATGGTACATAGAATAGTATCTATACTGATGGCCAACCTGAAACACAAGCTTTGAGCTATCAACCAATTTCACCAGATGAAGAGTCTGTGGTATATCATATGCCATCGTTTTCTCTACATAAACATGCTTCCCTGCTTTAAGTGCAGCTACCGACATAGGAAAATGCAAATGAAGAGGTGTAGCGATAATTACTGCACCAACGTTTGGATCATCTATAAGTTTCTGATAATCAAAGTATCCTTTGGCATCTTTATCAGCGACCCTCAAACCAGCATTCAAATGATCTTCTACAATATCGCAGCATGCAACAAGTTCAATAGTTCGAACGTTTGCCAGAGTCTTAGCAAGACCCAGTCCGCGGCTACCGGATCCAATCAGTCCAACGCGAACCTTTTCTGTTTGAGTTGGCTGTATGAAATCAAGACCCTGAGCTCCAAAAGCAGTAAGGCCAGTCAATGCCAAAGCACCGGTGCTGATAAACTTTCTCCTTGATTGATCTTTATTTTTCATTTAGGCTGGTGCTGATTTTATCTGCTTTTATTTGGGACTCTTGCATAAATAGAAGCCAGACTAACTGGTTTTCCTCCTTTGCGTTTACTCAAATCTGCAGCTTCCATAAATGCACACATATCAAGAGTTTCTTCAGAACTTACTGGAACTACCCCGGTTTTGAAGAAATCAGTAATTTGCTTCAATAGCGGATTATAACCTCCGTATTCACCAATCTGAACGGTTCCCTTTTCAGCGAATACAGTACCTCCATACCCAAGTTTTCCGGAACGAAGCCCACGGAAAGAACCCACTCTGCCGTCATTCCATGTTCCAACAACCACATCAACATCCGGCGAACTAATTCTTACCACCTGCTTACAACCTGGACCCATAACTGTGAACAGTGATTCAACCCCATGGATACCATACCAGAAAAGATCAGGATGAGTACTCTCCAAATGACATGGGCTAAAGGTTTCAGCGCCGAGTACCTTACCGTACTTACCGCCTGCAATTTCTTGTGCTCCGACTGAATATCTTAAGGATGAAGCTGAGAATACCCCCACATTTGCCTTTTTAGCAGCAGAAAATATTGCTGTAGCATCTGCAAGTGAAGCAGCGATTGGTTTATCAATAAAGAAGCGCTTACCTGCTTTGATTACTTCCAATGCCTGTTCAAGATGTAATCGTCCATCATTGGTTTCTAAAAGAACAAAATCAACTTTATCTAACAGACTTGCTATTGAGTCGGTAATTTCAACACCAAGTTTTTTTACATCCTCAATATATCCGGGTATGCGTTCATAACTACTTTTAATATCCTTGCTACCATAAGGATAAGCTGCTACAACCTTAAATCCACTATAATCCGGACTATAATTAGGACCATTAAGTGCTTTAGCGAAAGCAATTGAGTGGGAGGTATCCAAGCCGATAATTCCTACTCTGGAACCAGCTGCAGCACCATAGTTGGAGGAGGGATAGAGGCTTTCTGCAAGGCTATTTACACCAATTCCAATACCTGCAGCTGCAAGTGCTGTTGTTTTAATGAACATTCTACGGTTCTGTTCTGTTTTCATATTTCAAATAAATGTACTTTATAATTTTTTAGGTTCTTTGTCAATGATCTTTTCAGGTCTGCGTATCGAAAAGTAAAATAAATAGCTCAATAATGCAAATTATGTGCTTAGGGAAGGTATATTGTTACTCTAACTTCTTCAAATGAGGCTTAATAGGAGTCATTTTGGGAACCAAAACCCTAAACATTAAAAACCAGGCCAGCAGATAAGCAGTCCCACAGAACAGGAACAACATATAATATCCGGTTTGAATATGTCCGGCAGCCTTATAATGATCAAGTAAATATCCTGCACTCTTTGCAACCATAATATTGCCAAAACCCCCGAACATTCCCCCAATTCCGATTACCGCACCAATAGAAGTTTTGGGGAACATATCTGAAACTGTGGTCATAATGTTAGCCGACCATGCCTGATGTGCTGACATTCCGATTCCAATAATGATTACTGCATACCACATATTAAATGATCCTGCCCTCTGAGAGAACATAACCATTAATGGGATGGCAGCATAAATAAGCATGGATGTTTTTCGTGATCTGACCATCGTCCAGCCCTTGTTTTTACTGAACCACATAGGTAACCATCCCCCGGCAATACTCCCTATTCCTGCGATCAAATAGACCACTGCAACAGGAAAGCTGACCTCCAGACCTACTAATCCATATTCTGAAATTAAAAATGCCGGAAGCCAGAAAAGGAAAAACCACCAAACACCATCGGAGAGAAATTTCCCTACTGCATAGGCCCAGGTTTGTTTATAGGTTAAAAGTTGCCTCCATGGAATTGCTGCCTCAGTTTCTCCCTCATTTAGACTTGTTGTGGTTTCCTCATCGCTATTTATATGCGCAAGTTCTGAAGCTGAAATACCTTTATGCCGTTCGGGGGTTTCATACAACAGAAACCAGAAAATTAACCAAAGAAAACCAACAGCTCCGGTGAGAATGAAAGCCATTTGCCAGCTATAGGTTACCGCCAGCCAGGGGACAAGCAGAGGGGCAATAACAGCCCCAATATTGGTTCCACTGTTAAAAATACCCGTTGCAAATGCTCTTTCACGTTTGGGGAACCATTCTGCGACAACTTTAATAGCAGCCGGAAAGTTCCCTGCTTCGGTCACCCCTAAAAATACCCGCACTATTCCAAATCCAAAAGTGGTCTTTACAAATGCATGCATAACTGCAGCTATACTCCATAATATAAGTGATACCGCATAACCCATTTTACTCCCTACCCTGTCAATAATACTTCCAACACCCAGCATTCCAAGAGCATAGGCCAGTTGAAATGCAGCCACAACATTCGAATAATCAGTTTCAGACCAATTAAATTCCTTTTCCAGATAAGGTTTCAAAAGACTGATTACCTGGCGGTCAAGATAATTGATGGTTGTTGCGAAGAACACCAGAGAGCATATCGTCCAGCGATAATTAGTCATTTTTTGCATGCGGATCAATAATTAAGCTCTTTCCATTCAGAGTGCCCGGTAAGCTATGATTTAAAGTAATTCTTAGCGTTAAAATAACAAATATTCTGAACCATTTGCCCAAGCCATTGAATATCATTTGGCAATTCCCCGTTTTCAACATCATTGCCAATCAGATTACACAAAATTCTTCTGAAATACTCATGTCTTGGATAGGACATAAAGCTTCTGGAATCGGTGATCATGCCAACAAAACGGCTTAACAGACCCATGCTTGAGAGTGAGTTAATCTGATCAACCATTCCAAATTTCTGATCCAGGAACCACCAGGCAGATCCGAACTGGATTTTACCCGGCACGGTTCCGTCATTAAAATTACCCGCCATAGTAGCAAAAATGTCATTATCAGCAGGATTCAGATTGTAAATTATAGTTTTTGCAAGTCTGTTCGTAGAGTCCAGCTTATTTAAAAACTTAGACATGCCTCGCGACTGTGAGAAATCGCCCATAGAGTCAAAGCCGGTATCGGGGCCAAGCTCAGATAGTAATCTTGAATTATTATTCCGGATAGCACCAAGGTGATACTGCTGAACCCAGCCCTTTTCATGATCCCAATACGCCAGATTGAGCAGCATACAAGACTTAAATTTGAGGATCTCGATAGAACTCATAGCCTCCTGATTGAGGATTTTGAAAAATATTTGATCTATTTCAGCATCAGTATATTCTTCATAACAAAGTTGTTCCAGACCATGATCTGAAACTACACAGCCATTTTCTGAAAAATGATCGTGCCGGCTTTTTAATGCAAGCAAGTACTGCTCAAAGGTTTTGATCTCCTTTGCGGAAACAACTGCTAATTTTTGTATGTATGAACGGAGCTCTGGTAAATTATCTGCATTCATTGCTTTATCCGGTCTGAAAGAAGGCCGAACTAGCACAGAAAAGCCATCGGCTTTAATTTTCTGATGGAAAGAAAGATCGTCAAGCGGATCATCCGTTGTACCGATGCTCTCCACCTTCATTCTTTCGATCATCCTGCGAATTGAGAACTCAGGCGTCTGGAGTTTTGCACTGCATTCATCATAAATCTTTCTTGCAGTTGCGGGCGAAAGAATTTCGTAAATATCAAAATAACGCTGTAACTCCAGATGGGTCCAGTGATAGAGCGGATTTCGGAAAGTAAAAGGCACAGTTTCTGCCCATTTTTCAAATTTTTCCCAATCGCTGGCATCGCCTGTAATATACTTTTCAGGGATGCCATTGGCTCTCATTGCCCGCCATTTATAATGATCGCCATAGAGCCATATTTGAGTCAGGTTTTCAAAATTTGAATCGGCAGCAATCTGATCAGGGGGGAGATGGCAATGGTAATCTATGATGGGTAAACCTGCGGCAAACTGCTGAAATAATATCCTGGCAGTTTGGGTTTCTAACAAAAAATCCTGATCTAAAAAAATTTTCATTTATCCTGATAAGAAATTATTTTAAAAATTAGCGTTTAGCAATATCTGAAATTAAATTCTGAAAGTGCAGACTTAATAAATAGATTATCATATTTTGGCATAAATTCATAAATAAAATTAATAGCTAATGAACCCCGTTATATTGACACTTGGTGGATTTGTTTCCTGTGCTTTATTAATTGTTTATTCAGGGGTAAGGCTTTCAAAATATGGGGATATAATTGCAGATCTAAGTGGATTGGGAAAAGCCTGGATAGGTTTAATTCTGATGGCGGCTGTAACCTCTCTACCTGAATTGTTTTCTGGATTCAGCTCTATTCTAATACTGAAAAAGCCTGACATAGCTGTTGGAGCAGTATTTGGCAGCTGTGCATTTAATCTAGCTATTCTTGCTTTACTGGATTATTTTGTTCCCGGAAAACCTATTTCCTCGGTAGTTACCAGAAGTCAGATTCTGGCAGGATTCCTGGGCATGATTCTGATTATTTTATCAGTTATTGAAATCCATTTCGGCAAACTATTTCCTGAGAAAGGCTGGTTTGGCCTTTTCCCTGCGGTTATTATACTTATCTACCTTATTTCTATACGGATCATCTTTGAAAATGACCGGCAAGCACAAAAAGCAATGGACAATCTGACAAGCCAGAGCCACAAAAAAGAGATAAAAATTTCATTGAAAAAAGCTGTAATGAAATTTTTATTTTATTCAGTTTCGATTGTTACAGCTGCACTTGCACTTCCTTATTTTGCAGAAAAATTAGCTCAGGAAACAGGAATTAGTGAATCCTTTGTAGGAACATTGTTAGTTGCTGCATCAACCTCATTGCCAGAAATGGTCGTTTCAATTGCCGCAGTCAGAATGGGGAGTATTGATCTTGCTGTTGGAAACCTCCTGGGTAGTAATATATTCAATATGTTTATTCTGGCAATCGACGACCTGATTTACACTGATGGGCCTATACTTCTTGCCACAAATCCAAATCATGCCTTAAGTGCATTAGTTACATTATTGATGACCAGTGTGATTAGTATCAGTATTTTATTTGGTTCACCCAAAAAACGATTTGCATTAGGCATAGATGCGATTATAATGATACTTCTGTATGTAGCATTATTGAGTGCCCTTTACTATTTGGGTTAAGGCATCAACTGAACGAAGCAAGAAGTTTAATCTCGTTGCGATAAAGAATAATTTTCTTATCATTTTCCAATTGCTTCAGGAGCCGCGAAATCACCACCCGACTGGTCGCCAATTCATCCGCAATCAATCCGTGGGATGCCTTAATTACACTGGAACCACTCAAGCGTTGTTTCTCTTTCAGATATCCAATCAGACGTTCGTCAAGCTTGTGAAAAGCAATGCTTTCAATCGATTTTAACAGTTCAATAAATCGCTCATTGAAACTGCGCATGATATAGTTCTTCCAACTTGGATAAGTACAAAGCCAGTCATCAAGCTTAACATGCGGAATAGCGATCAGCTCAACATTATCCTCAGCAACTGCTTTGACCTCACTTTTTTTTGCTTCAAGGCAACAACTGTATGCCATAGAACAACTCTCGTTACTTGACAGATAATAAAGCAGGATTTCATTTTCTTTCTCATCCAAACGATAAACCTTCACTGTTCCCTTCAAGACAATAGGCATCATCCTGACATATTTACCATAATCCATGATCAGATCACCTTCTTTGAAGTTTTGAAGGATTCCGAACTGTTGTATTTCCTGAATTAGCTGGGGTTCGAAAATACTTTTGAATATATCCAGATTTGCTATCATTAAAAATGAAAGTTTAGAACAAAATTAGACTGTACCATATTTACTTTATTGATAATTTGTTTGCTGTTGCCATAGGTTTCGCCATTATTTAATTTAGCAACCAGCAGAAGCTGAGCTTCAAGCCCCTTTAAAGTATTTGTAAAGGTATATCTAATATCTGTATTTATCTGAGTGTAGGAAGGCATTCCATATTTATTCAATGCAAAATTCTTTGTATCGGGCAAATGATAATATCCTGCTGCAACAGAAGTTTTGAACCCCGATTTTGGAAAGGTATAATTCACTTTAGCCATTATTGCATCCAGATCTCCCAAGCCTTCATTTCGCTCACGTGGAAGAAATGTAAAGAATGGATCTCTGCCCCATTCACGCGGAACTAAATAACGCCCCTGTGCTGTGATTCGATTATAATTTAAAGATGTCTCGAATCCTTTGTTTTTCCATGCCAGCCTGGCTCCGAAACTCAATGAATTTGCTCCTTTTGAAAAATAAGTTTCCGACTGATTTGAATTACCTCCATGATTTATCGCATCCTGTTTAATGACCTGAGCTGAAGCCATCAGAGTTGAATTAGCTTTAATTGGAACAGAAAGATCAGTCTGCAACATAGCTGTGTTAAAGACATTCTCAGTGAGCATATTCCAGCTCTGAAGCTTTATCCTTTTATTTAATTCGGAAGTTATACCTATCAAAGCCAAACCTTTGCTGTGTATTTGTCCGCTGTAAAGTGATGGACTACCATCAGGATTCAGTCCGGCAGAATAAACACCTATTGATTCTCCTAAGCCATACCATTTGGTAGTACTTCTTGGAGAAATACTATATAACCATCCCGCTTCAATTTTAGTTCCTTTAATCTCATTAATCTCTGTCCATAGTCCCTCCACCCCGGTTGGGCGCATCCGGCCATCCTGAAGATTAATAAATGGAGTGTTCAGCAACTGCCGGCCAAAAATTAGGGAAGATTTCTTATAATTATATTTTAGATAAAGCTCTTCCAGTCGATCTATATCTTTCTTGTTAGAGGCATCTTCAAGATCAAAAAGCCCTATTTCATAACGGTTGTACTGCCCACTTTTTGGATCAGGAATAGTCATGTCTGAAGAGCCTATATTGAAAATATAAAAGCCGCTGATACCGAACTGGAAATTATGAAATTTAGCTGTTTCAAACCTTAGGCCCCCACCGACTGCATTCGCATAATAATCGCTTAAATCCTTTTCATTCAGGGTCATCATATTGAAATACCTGAAATGACCCTGCACACTTCCGTTTTTGAAAGCAGCCAATACAGACTTGCTATCTGTAGAATCCTTGCCCTTGCCTTTATACATTTCAGGACGTTCAGAAACTTCCTGATGCTGGGCTAAAACAATAGAAGGAACCTGGAAAAATAAAAGCAATAGAATTCTATATATGAAATTTTTCATATTTAAAACGTTAAAATAAGATGTTTAAATGGATTTTAGATTTTGATATAGCTCCAGCCTTCCTGCTGTTTTTTAGCTATTTCCATTACACCTGAAATAACGGACCCGGCACCAGCCACTAACTGGTCATGTGTAATTTTTCTTTTTTTCATTGCAAACTCACAGGCAACAAAGCTAACTCCCTTATCGGCATAGGCTTTGATTTCCTTCTGCACTACGGACGTACTTTTTACCAGCATTCCTAATCCGCCACCGTGACAAACTACCTCTACCTGCATATCAGGTGCCACTTCAAAATAGTTCTTCAATTGCGACATCAAGGTTTGATGAATAACCGTATCGGCTGAAGTAAGCTGGAACACGATTTTAAGACCTTTATACGCATCGGCACGGGGATCCCTGGAAACACTCTGAGCGTTGATACTGGTCGAGAATGCGAATAACACAAGGATAAGAAGGAGTTTTTTCATTTTTTTTGGAATTAATTCTTAGCTGATTTAAAATATTTTCTTAGATATAAATTTAATTAACGGAATTGATAATCAACTCCGGTAACCTGAGTCAGAAGTGTTTGAGATGCATCTAAAACCCTTGCAGACATTGGTGGACTTGGACTTACCGGTGAATTTACACTTAAATATTCTTTTAAAACAGAGTGTAATGTAAATGTGGTATTCATCGGGTTCGCCACACCTCTCATCCGGCAGAGCATATCTTCAGGATCTCCTTCACGTTCGCAAGCGCAGATTCTGTAGGTCTTGGCCAGACCCAATGGCATACCGTTAACTTCCACTTCTTTTACTCTCCGACCATTTTCCTCAAAAGCCATAAAGCTAATTTTCATGCCTTTAAATTTGATCAGCCAACCGCCAAGCCGCTGCGAAGCATCTTTAGCGAAAACGTTGTTAAGTTCTCTTTCAAGCCAATCGAAAATTTGCTTGCCGGTAACCGAACCGGTTCTGACTATACTATCCACAGGAAGCATATCAAATATATATCCGTTTGTGATTGGGATATTCCCTGTTTTATCTGGGCTTGCATTCGGCGGACAAAATCTAAAACCATTTGACAAAACAATATCAGCTTCTTTAATTTTCCACTTTAAGGCATCAAGGATTAAAGTATCTATTGTATTTTCAATAACAAAATAACGATACAATGGCAAAGTGCTGTAGCCGGCAATATGGTTGATGTCATTTTCAAAAGGCTGTTCATGAAAATCAATCAATTTAGAAATCTCCTCATCAGCCTTATATTTTTTTGAATCAATTTCAATTAGGGAATAGGTATCCCCAATCACTTTCCCATCTTTTATACGGAGATCAAGTTTTCCAACAAATGAGCCAAAAGCTCCCGGTTCAACTACTTTTGAATAGCGACATTGAATAGGTTTTCGTACTCTTTCATGCGTATCGCCACCTAAAATATAATCAACACCCTCACATTCGGGCAGATTAGCCAGATATATCTGTTGGGATAACCCAAGGTGAGAAAGCAATAAAACATACGCACAATG
Organism: uncultured Sphingobacterium sp.; assembly: GCA_964356005.1. GTDB lineage: Bacteria > Bacteroidota > Bacteroidia > Sphingobacteriales > Sphingobacteriaceae > Daejeonella. The sequence goes on along the minus strand of CAYHGN010000025.1, from coordinate 18,748 downwards.
CTCCTGATTACGTAAAACATCCACATAATGAGCCAGATTTTCTTCGGGCTTGGTGTAGATAATTCCTTTGCTATAACCTGGTGATTGACGGATAGGAACCAATGGATCTGTATATCCAAGGAAACCAATTTTTACACCTCCTACATTCCAGATATGGTAGGGTTGGAAAATTAATTCACCCCTTTTTCCATTCCCAAGATCATGATACATATTAGCACAAACTTTCGGAGCATTTAATGCCCCCAATAAAGTCTGCATAGCCTTTTTGTGATAAATTACTTCCCAATTTCCCGGCAAATAAAGGTCGTAATCCAGTTTATTTAAAACCGGAACCATTGCTTTCCCTGTGGTTTTTACAGATAGTTCACTACCCTGAAACATGTCTCCGGTATCGATGATAAAGGTATACGGATTCCTTTTCTTCTCTTTTTTTAGATAAGTTGCCAGATGAGCATAGCCCCCGGTCTTCCGAAATACAGCCTGATCATTTTCCCAGAAAAGTTCATCATGCGGATGCACCTGACAATGCACGTCGGTAGTTTGCAATATTGAAAGGGTAAATTCCGCGTTGTTTTCTGCAACTGCACTTATCCCTGAAACCTCGTTTGCAATCACAAAAAGTGGATTTGCAGAAACCAGAGCAGCACCGGCACTCATCGCACCCACTTTTCTTAAAAAGCCCCTCCTGTTATTTTCCATATTGCTTGATTCGGGAAAAGTATTGATCTTATTAAATTTATATGGCTGCATTCTTTTTTGCAGCTTCTGTATTCTTCTTTTGTTCTTCTGCTATAGGTTTGAAAGGACCGAACTTATGTTGTTCTTCACTAAACTTGTCTGAATATGGACCAAAAGGATGATCGATTGGCTTTTTTGATTTATCAGGCCAGTCTTTTGGAACATTAATGTGCGGACGTGTTTGCGAATTAATATAAGCAGCCACATCCCATGCTTCCTCATCGCTAAGCATCGGGTTTTCATAAGTAGCCCCCTGCGGCATATTAAACTTTACATATTTGGCAAAGTTTGACAAGCGGTACAAACCTGCACCATCATTATAGCTGTTCTTGCCCCAAAGCGGCGGAAATATGTACTCAGTTTTATCCGGATTCAACATTCCTAACCCATCGGTCTGATGACAACTCTGGCATTTTGAAGTATATACTGCCTTTCCCTTTTCCTGATCGGAAGCCCTGTCAAGAAATGGGAGATCTTGAAAACCAGAACCGGCAGCCTTTTCACCTTTTTTCACGTTGGTACCCAGAAAATTTATATAGGCAACAATAGCCTTCATTTCTTTGCTTTCTGTTTCCAAAACCGAACCATTCAAACTTCTCTCGAAGCAATCATTCACGCGTTTTTCAATACCTTCTTCAGTTCCGCTTCTTGCTCTCAACTTAGGATATAATGAGGCTACAGAACCATAATTATTCCCAAACACTGCCGTTCCGGCCCTTAAATGGCAGTTCTGGCAATTCATGCCATTACTGATCTGTCTTACTGACCCATTTGGACCCAGGTACTTTGCAGTATGTGCAATCAGTTCCTTTCCATACTCAACCTCTGATTTTTGATCAGCATCAGTGATAGTACTTATCTCTGGAGCAATCCAAAATTCCTGAACGGCAGATTTAACTTCAGCTATTACAGCCTGAGTATCCTCAAGCTTGACTTTTGGTCTTTTTGGCAGATAAATTAAATAATAACCCAGTGGAAGGGCAACTATAATTACAATCAATAATACCATTATGTTGATCAGCTTCCTTATAACTGAAGACAGGTCTCTGGATACATCGTCATCATCATGCTTCTGTGACATACAGTTTAAAGTTTTAGTGAGGCAATTTATTCTTGATCAATCCGTACAGGTAAGTTCCGACTATCGCAAAGAAAAACACAATAGCCATTGCCCAGTAACCATAGCCAATATTCACAATCATTGGCCCCGGACAAGCACCGCTCAATGCCCAACCGAGTCCGAAGATCGAACCTCCAATAAGGTATCGCGCAACAGATTTTTCTTTCGGATTAAACATAATCGGGTTACCATGATAATCTCTCATACCATACCTTTTGATTAAAGCTACTCCCGCCATTCCTAGGGTAACTGCAGTTCCAATGATACCATACATATGAAAAGCCTGAAAGCGGAACATTTCCTGAATCCTGTACCAGGAAACTGCTTCAGATTTCGTCATCACAATACCGAAAACTATACCCAGCAATAAAAATTTTATAAACTTCATATCTTAAAATATTAAAGGAAGAAATAAATAGGTCATCAGTAAACCCCCGATAAAAAAGCCCATTACGGCTATCAATGATGGAACCTGAAGATCCGACAAACCGCTGATTGCATGTCCGGAAGTACATCCTCCGGCATAACGAGATCCAAATCCAACCATTAAACCCCCAAAAGCCAGGAGAAGGAACCCCTTTATTGATAAAACCGCATCAAGTCCGAAAAGTTCTGCAGGTTGCAAAGATACAGGAGCAGCAATACCCAATTTGGATAAATCCTGAATTGTTGCCTCAGAAATCAGAACCGGAGCATCCGTAGACAGGAATTCTCTGGTTATAAAACCGCCTACAATCGCCCCCACAAGAAATACCAGATTCCAGATTTGTGCTTTCCAGTTAAAATCAAAAAATTTAGCTGATTTGCCCAGACCTGCAGCTGCACAGATCGTTCTTAAATTTGAAGAAAATCCGAAAGAATGCCCGAAATACAATAAAAAGAACATGATTGCTGCTATCATTATCCCGGAGAACCACCAGTACCATGGTTGTAATATAAATTCCATTATCTTTTTTTAGTTGTTTAGGTGAAAAGAAATAATCGGCTTATAGAGATGATTAATTAATTTTTCTGTTGCACTCTGATGAAATAATCCACCCTTACCATGAGTCCCAATACAGACTATATCCATGTTGATCATCTGATTGAAATGCACAACACCCTGCTCCACATCTCTATCATTGATTAGGTGACACTGATAATTTGAAATGCCATTCAATTCAGCAAACTGAATCATTTCAGCTTCAACTTTTGCCTTCTCCGCATTTACATTTCCTGAAGTGATCTGCAGCAGATGCATTTTAGGATCAAATGCTTTAATCAGTTTCTGCATTAAGACCAGATTTTCTTGTGCCGGATGTGTAAAGTTATGTACCAGCAGAATATTCCGAATCTGAAGGTCAGAGCGATCACACATTAAAGAAAGTAATGGTGTCCTGGATTTACGGGCTATCATTTGAGTTTCAGAACCCGAAAGTTTTTCTTTCAGACCACTGGCACCTTTGGTACCCATCACGATCAGATCGAAGTGATTTGACTCTGTAAATTTTAATATCGCATCGGTAGTTTTTCCAAGTACCAGATGGGTATGTACATGATCACCGTACAATACCTTCAGATTTGCAAGTTTTCTCTCGGCAATATCTTTCTGTGTTCTAACAAAATTCACATCAATTTCTCCACAGGTTTGAATATTTCCGGATATATCCAATGTCACTGTATCAGGCACATTCAAGACATGCAAAAAATGAATATCAATTGCTGTTTTTTCTTCCAGTCTTTGAACCATTAGGTAAGCAAATTCTGCCTGAACAGAAAAATCTGTTGGAATTATGATTTTTAGAGTCTCCATTGTGATCAAATATTAAATTAATTCATTGAAACATTCTGCCATGCACCCTGATTCTCAATATTGGTAATTCCCGATTGCAAAAGAATACTTCTCGCAATATTAGCCCTACTACCACTTCTGCACACCAAAATAACTTTGTCAAAATGTTTCAAACTGTCAATATAGTTTTCAATTTTATCAAGAGGATAGTTTACACTACCATCTGCATGTCCATCCAAATTGAACTCATCTGTTGTTCTTACATCTACTACTATTGTTTTCATCTGTTTATTTATATTATTTTTTTTCAAACCGGTACTTAAATACTCAGTATTAACTTACAAACTGATTCACAATTTCTACAGTGCCACCATTAACAACATTAGCAAATCCATTTTGTTCCAGGTATGATTTTGCCTGAGAACTTCTGTTTCCGCTCCTGCAAAAAACAATAATGTGCTTTTTATTTTTGAATTTTGCCAACTGCGCTGGTATGCTGTCAAGAGGAATATTTACAGACCCCTTTACATGATTCTGAGAAAATTCTCTGGGAGATCTGACATCAACCAAATATGCCCCTTCATTTATTATTCCGGTCAGATCCTGCTTCGCAGAACCTCCAAATAGCCATTTAAATATGCCCATAATCTTATTTTTAAACTGTAAATTTTTTAATCACCCCAACTAAACCGTTCTTCTGAACAACGCCACTTTGTCGCCACAATACTTTTCCTTGTTTAAACAATATCAGAGTTGGAACTCCCTGAACCTGGTAAGCAGCAGCGGCCTGAGGATTTTTATCAACGTCAACTTTCAGGATACTGATAGCATCCCCTACTTCTTGTTTGACATCTTTTAATATTGGTGCCATAACCTTACATGGTCCGCACCACTCTGCAAAAAAATCAACAAGCACCGGCTTGTCTGATTCAATTAATTCGTTGAATGTCATAGCTGTTTATTTAACTTCTTCATAGCTTATTTCTTTTGATCCGGTGTCGATTTTAGCTGGTGGAGTAGGACAGGCTCCTGCGCCGCAACAAGAGGCATTGAAAACAGCCATTCCTGTAAAAAGCAAGCCAATCAGACCAAACAATATATCAGCAGCCATCACTGCCTGAACGAGAATTACAAGTCCAATTCCCAAACGTAAAAATCTGATGATGCCCCAGTTACTAAAAATTATATCTTTCATGTGAATATGTTGTTATGCTAAATTATATAACAAAAGTAAGGACTGCTGACTGCGATCTGGGTAACAAAGGTTACAAATGAAAAATTTTAGACTCAACTTTTGTCGTCCGGGATATAATTCCCGATATGCTTTCGGCTATTTCTGAGTTTCCCCTTTTGATTGTAAAACCTGTATAATCCGATAAAAAATATCAGCAAAGCGATTATCCAGAAAGCGATTTCCAGATACCTTCCGTAGCTAAGGTTTAACAGGCTGTTTAGTGTCATGCCTGCGATAGCAAAATATAATGAGGTTCTCACAAAAGCCAGCAAAGTTCTGTCAATTGCCATATCCGTCCTTTCAATTGCCAGATTTTCACGTAGGATAAGATCTCTATTTATGACTTCATTCGATTTCATAGGTTTTTGTTTAATATACCGGCACGCAATAATCACTTTTCCAGAAAAGTTTATTCGTACAGCACATCCGTCTGTTCGCTATCATTCCTGCAATAGCTGTTATAGCAGCTACAATGAAAAGGGCGTTAACAATTCCAAAGGCATCTGCTAATATTCCGCTTAAAATTGCTCCAAAAACATAACCACTATCCCGCCATAGCCTGAATATACTTAGGCTTTCGGCACGCTGTGAAGGATGCGTCCATTCAGCAATAACTGATAGAAAATTTGGATAAACTAATGCTGTACCAAATCCAAGCAATACCGAAGCTAAAATTAAAAAGGATAAAGAACTTGAGAGAGCCATGAAGATGATAGCCAGAGCCTGCAAAAGCATTCCTGACGTGATAATCTGTTTTTTACAATGACTGTCACCCAGTTTTCCGGTAAATAATTGTGAAATACCCCAAACAGCAGGGTAAATTCCAGCAATAATTCCAATCTGCCCTATTCCAAAACCTTTTTGCATCAGCAGCACCGGTAACAAACCCCAGACTACCCCATCGTTCAAATTATTTACCAGACCATTTAAAGTTACCGAACCCAAATTTTGATGTTTCCAGCTTGTTTCTTTCCATACATTCGTCAGCAAGGGTACTTTGCTTGTGAGGCTTTCGGCATTTACAAAATGTGTAGTGTCTTTAACGAGGAAAACTGTCGTTAATAAGCCCAATATTGAAAATATAACTCCGGGGATAAATGGGAAAAATGCATAGCCATAATTCAGGGCAATTGAACTTGCCAGCCAGGCTGCAAGGCCAACGGAAAGGTAGCCTGCAAACTCATTGATTCCCATCGCCAGTCCGCGGTTCTTTGAACCGACAAGATCAATTTTCATAATTACAGTTGCACTCCAGGCCAGGCCCTGGTTTATCCCTAATAAAATATTTGCTGCGATAACCCAATTCCAGTTTGGTGCGTACATCAATAAAAAAGGCACCGGAAGTGCAGCAATCCAGCCAATGATCAGGATAGTTTTGCGACTTAGTTTTTTGGAAAGCTGAGCAACAGCATAATTACTCAGGGATTTACTGATACCAAATGCAATAATGAAAGACATTAAGGCAGTGTTGGCATTGATACCGAACTCCAGTTTCCCGAAATTAGGCATGATTGACCGTTCCAGTCCAACCATTGCACCGACAAATGCATTCACCAATACCAGCAATGCAAATTGATACCTGTTTTTATGTAATCCCTGCATAATTCAATTTAGATATAAAATCAAAAACTAAGACCTATTATTAATCAAAAGGAGGCATTTAAATTAATGCCTCCCTTTGAAAATTTAAAAAGATATAACAACAGATCAGACAGGCATCACCTTAGTCTGGCAAACAAAATCTGTTTTTGGAATGTTAGTACTGCTGATTGCTCCAAATCCACCGGCAATTTCAGTGAAGTTTCTGTAACCTCTTGCCTGAAGAATTGATGCAGCCATCATACTACGATAACCACCTGCACAGTATAAGAAAAAATGCTGTTTCGGATTTACATCCTTAATCCATTCATTTATATAAGCTAAAGGCCTGTTGTATGCATTGTCTACATGCTCAGCAGCATATTCACTTTCTCTGCGTATATCAAGTACCATATCCTTTTCAGGTCTGAATTCATTTGCAAACTGCTCAGCAGTAATACGATCAACTACATCAGCTTCCTTGCCTGAATCTAACCAGGCTTTGAATCCACCTTTCAAATGTCCCAGAATATTATCAAAACCTACACGGCTTAAACGGGTAACTGCTTCTTCCTCATTGCCTTCATCAGTAACTAATAAAATGCCTTGCTTCACATCAACGATCAGTGCTCCAACCCATGGTGCAAAATCACCGCCAAGGCCAATATTCACCGATTGCGGTATAAACCCTTTGTAGAAAATTGTATTATCTCTGGTATCCAGGATCAATGCATCTGTGTTCTCAGCTGCTGCCTCAAACTCATCAGGGCTCAGAGCTCTCATACCATTATTTAAAACGGTATCAAAACTTTCGTATCCTTTCTTATTCATGGCAACATTTAGGCCAAAATAAGCAGGAGGCGGGAGGAGACCTTCAGTAACGGCTTTAACAAAAGATTCCTTATCCGGCTGATTCAATGCGTAATTCACCCTTTTTTGGTTACCAAGAGTATCCACGGTTTCTTTCATCATATTTTTACCACAGGCACTTCCGGCACCATGAGCAGGGTATACAATCACATCGTCTGCCAATGGCATTATTTTAGTATTCAGGCTATCATAGAGTAAACCTGCAAGTTCATCCTGTGTCATATGTGCTGCTTTCTGGGCAAGATCCGGACGACCTACATCTCCCAGAAACAGTGTATCACCGCTGAAAATACAGTAGTCTTTTCCATTCTCATCTTGCAACAAGAAAGTTGTGCTTTCCATCGTATGGCCCGGAGTATGCAAAACCTTAATACTTATATCGCCTATCTTAAATTCCTGTCCGTCGCTTGCAGAAATACATTCAAATTCGCAGGTGGCATTTGGACCATAAACAATCGGAGCTCCTGTTTTCCTGCTCAGATCAACGTGACCGCTGACAAAATCAGCATGAAAATGAGTTTCAAAAATGTATTTTAGTTTAACCCCATCCTTTCTAAGTCTGCTAAGATAAGGTTCCACTTCACGCAATGGATCTATAATGGCAGCTTCGACATTGCTGGTGATGTAATAGGCACCTTGTGCCAAACATCCGGTGTAAATTTGCTCTACATTCATTTTGTTAATTTTGATAGTACAAAAATCGTGAATATTAGCAGCCATAACGGTAACATTTGTTGCAAATAAAAAATTCGCCGGAAATTAATCCGGCGAATTCTTACAACACCTTAAAGAACCTCGATTATGAAACTAATGGTTCCCCTCTATTCACCCACTCATTAATACCACCTGAATAATTGGCGATATTAGTAAAGCCATTTTTCACGAGAATTGAGTAGCCAATTGCAGCTCTGTCTCCACTCTGACAATGAATTAATACCTTTTTATCTTTACTTATCTTATCCAGATTCTGAGGTAAGGTTCCTACAAATACATTGTCTGCATTCGCTATATGCCCTGAATTGTATTCAGAAATACCTCTCAAATCTACAATTTGAACATCTTCCTGCATCAACAGTTTGGCTTCTTCGATCGATACTACATTTGCTTTTTCAAGTTTTCCGCCACTTTCTGTCCATATTGAAGTTGAAGGAACATAGCCATAGATATTGTCCAAACCAATCCGCATCAATTTTCGGGTCAGGTCATCAAGTTTTGACTCATCAGCCAGAATGATAAACTGCTCATCATACTTTAGGAACCAACCTGCCCAGGTAGCAAAAGAGTTGTTGCCCTGAATATTAAATGTTCCGGGAATGAATGCTGCAGCAAAGTCAACTTTATCCCTTGCATCCAGTACTTTCATACCCTTATTCATCGCTTCTTTCAATTCTGAGGATGATAATTTTTTTAGAGCAGGTACTTCTGTTAACAATGGACGATCAACTTTATTAAGTTTCTTCATCATTGCAAAATACTTTGGAGGCTCAGGCTGATCAGCTAAAAGATACTGAACGAATCCCTGCTCATCATTGTCGTATTGTAATGCCCAGTTTCTTATTTTCTCATACCCAACGGTTGTACTTGGAACAGCTCCCAAAGCTTTTCCACAAGCAGATCCGGCACCATGACCCGGCCATACCTGAATAAAATCTGGCAATGCTGAGAACTTGTTGATGGATTTGTACATTTCTTTGGCTCCGGCATTCATAGTTCCAATCATGCCTGCAGCTTTTTCCAGCAAATCAGGACGGCCTACATCACCAACGAATACAAAGTCGCCGGTAAATAACATCACTGGTTCCTTTGATGCCGGAGTATCAGTTAAAAGGAAACTAATACTTTCGGGCGTATGCCCCGGAGTATGCATCACCTCAAAAATTAAATTACCCAGCTTCACGATCTGACCATCCTTTAAACCGATATGATCAAACTCATACTCCCAACCTTCTCCACCTTCATCTGAAAGAAACATATCAGCTCCGGTCAACTTAGCCAGTTCACGTGCCCCAGAAAGAAAATCAGCATGGATGTGCGTTTCGAAGATATGAGTAATCTTCATGTTGTTTGCCTGGGCAATTTCCAGATAAGTATCCACATCACGTTTCGGATCAATAACTGCGGCTACTCCGGCTTTCTGACAGCCGATGAAATAACTTGCCTGTGCAAGGCTCTTATCATAAATGTGTTGAAAAAACATATTTTCTAATTTTAATAATTTAATGATTTGCTTAGTTCTTTTTCTTTGATTTACTTATACAAAGGTCGGGACTAATCTAACAGTGGTTGGTAACATTGGTTACAATCAACAATAAAAGAACAGATTTATTTTTTCTCCAGAATAACAAATATCTCTGAATCAGCCCGTTTTGAAAAAGAATTATAGCAGGGCTCAAAAGTTCTGAAACTAAAGGCATCTCTGAATAGGGTCAGATACTCAGTATGTGTTCCTCCAAATGGTGGCCCCTGCATTTCAAACTCCTTATTAAAGAATACTCCAGCAAGTTTACCGCCTTTAACAAGAAGGCCCTTCATGGCCTCTACATAATTTTTACGAAGCTTTGGATGAAGGGCACAGAAAAAGGTTTGTTCCAATATCAGATCATACTCAGCTTTGTGAGTAAAGAAATCTCCCAAAATTATTTTGACGCTCTTATTCGATTGAAATTTAGAATTCAATCTTTCTACAAGTTCAGGAGCAATATCGATGATAGTGATATTATTGAAACCCTGCTCCAGAAGATAATCTGCCTCATACGAGTTACCGCATCCCGGGATTAGAATTCTCAGGTTTTTATCATACAACTGATCTATATAAGATTTTAATGGAGGAGAAACCTGCCCAAGATCCCAGCCGGTTTCGTTTGATTTGTATCGTTCATCCCAGAAATTTCCATCAAGATTAAGTTTTAAGTTCATATGAGCAGAATTTTGTAATATCCTAATGACCTCCTCCTGCTGATGGGAAGAATAATTCTTTCACAAAAATGTAAATACCCATAACCAGCACGAACCAACCAAAAGATTTTTTCAGTTTTTCTCCGCTGATTTTCTTAGCCAGATAAATACCAATGAATATCCCAACTACTGCCAAACCTGTAAATGTTCCAAGCAGCTTCCAGTCGATCAACTGACCACCCTGAATATCTCCAATAAAGCCAATTAATGATTTTGCAGCAATGATAAACAGCGAAGTTCCTACTGCAAGTTTCATTGGCATACGAGCCAGTAAAACCAATGCAGGAATGATTAAAAATCCACCACCGGCACCTACCAATCCGGTAAGTAAACCTACCAAAGCTCCTTCGAGCAGGATTAAAGGATAGTTATATTTAAGGGGTGTATCATCTGCTTTATCACAATCAATACACGGTCTGATCATGCTTACTGAGGCCAGTATCATTACAATGGCAAACAGAACCATGATACCAATGGATTTGGTAATAACCAATGATCCGACAGTAAAGAGCTCTGATGGAATTAATGGAAGCAGCCACATCCTTGTCAGATAGACTGCTGCTATAGATGGAATTCCAAAGATCAGAATAGTTTTAAAATCCGCCCTTTTCTGAATTGCACTTTGAATACCTCCCACAAAAGCAGTTGAGCCCACAATGAACAGAGAATAGGCTGTTGCAAGAATAGGATTGACGCCCATAACGTAAACAAGAATCGGTACTGTAAGTATAGATCCTCCGCTTCCTATTAATCCCAATGAAACACCTACGAGTACCGCCAATATATAACCTAAAATTTCCATAATGTCTTTTAACTTGCACACAAAGGTCTTAATAGCAAACCCGATTTATGGTTACAAAAGTTACATTCCAATTCAGGTAAATAGAAAATAAGCAAAAAATGAGATGTGTAATCAGATTACCTGAATAGACAGGGCAAATGCATCATAAATTAATCAATTTTTACAGATAGATTTTGTGAAAATATGTGTTTGCTCTGTCATCGTCCACAACTTATATCCATAGTTTCCTATCGCGGCACAATTTACATTCAAAAATTGTAATGAATCTAAATCATAAACCCACATGGGCTGAGGGCTTAACTATATAAATCCAAAAGTTTTCGATTGTAGCAACTACCGCAAGAAAATCATTTACTTCAACCGGTTTTGTAATATAGCATTTGACATAATTTTTATAGGCCTGGTTAATATCCTTTTCAGAAGATGATGTGGTGAGCATAATCACAGGAATATTTTTAAATTTTCATTTTCATTTATGTGTTTTAACACTTCATGCCCATTTTTTTTCGGCAGGTTGACCTCCAGTAACAATAGGTCCGGCATGGCTACATCTTGATACTTAACTTCTTTACTCAAGAAATCAATGGCTTCCTTTCCGTCTTTCACTGCACTTAGTTTAATAAGTACCTTCGCATCCTCAAGTGCTTCTTTAGTAAGCAGAATATCCCCCTCGTTATCTTCTACTAATAAAATATGAATTGGGTTCATTTATCTGTTTTTTTAATTGTGAAATAAAAGATGCTGCCTTTTCCTTCTTCAGATTCCACCCAGATTTTTCCATTCTGGCTTTCAATTATTTTTTTGGTAACTGCCAGCCCTATCCCGGTACCAGAATACTCGTCTTTGTTATGGAGCCGTTGAAAAATTACGAATATTTTATCAAAGTACTCTTCGCTAATGCCTATACCATTATCAGCTACCCCAAATTGCCAATGATTTTTTAATTCTTTAGCCGTAATGTGAATTTGGGCAGGAATATCTTCTCTGGAATATTTAAAAGCATTGCTTATCAGGTTTTGAAAAACCTGGAGGATCGGTGCTTTATGAGCATTGATGACTGGAAGTTGCCCTACCTGAATAATTGCGCTTTTCTCCTCGATTTTTTTTCGAAACAGAATTTTAATTTCGTCAATAATTTCATTTAAATCAAGCTTTTTCTGGATATCTTCTGTCCGGCCTACTCTTGAAAATTCGAGCAAGTCCAGGATGATTTTCCGCATCCGTTTAGCTCCGTCAACCGCAAAAAAGATGTATTTTTTACCTTTATCATCAATAACATCTCCATATTTTCTATTTAATTGGGTGAGGAAACTGGTGACCATTCTTAAAGGTTCCTGCAAATCATGGGAGACCATATAGGCAAACTGTTCCAACTCCTCATTGGATATGGAAAGTTCTTTGGCCTGCTTTTGTAGATTGTTGTTCAATTCGTTCAAACTAATTTCATTCTCCTTAAGTTGGCTAACATCCTGCATGGCACCAATCATCCTGCAAGGCTTCTTATGTTCGTCATAAATTACAAAAGCCCGGTCATAAATATATTTAAAGGATTCATCAGCGCAGCGAAAACGATATTCTAATTGTAAATTATAGCTCTGCTTTTTATAGGCTGCAGCTACTGCTTCTAAAACAATTTGCAGATCATCCGGATGTATTTTGCTTTTCCACCAAGCCGGGATATCTTCAATATTTGTTTTTTCGTAGCCGAACATATTAACAAGCCCTTCATTATAGAATATTTTGTCACTTGTAATATCCCAATCCCAAATAGTATCACTTGTGGCCTTGGCAATCATATCATACCGTTCTATGGCTCGCAGAATTTCTTTCTCTGTTTTTTTATGTTCGGTAATATCTCTGGTAATACCGAGTAAGGATAATATTTTCCCTTCTGCATCTTTCAGCGGAACAGCATGTGTTTCCATCGTGCAGTGGGTTCCTTTTAGTCCCGTTATTTCAAATTCCAGCTTTCCAGATTTTCCTTTAAATACGTTTTGGGTTAGTTGGCTAAAGGCTTTCCGATAGGGCTTATCAATAACATCTAATAGTGATTTACCTATAATCTGTTCAAAGCTATCGGCTTCTATCATGGCAAGCCCTGCAGGATTCATTTCTTCTAATTCGCCGTTTATGCCGACTAATTTTATACATTCTGGGGTGGCTTGCAAAATAACACGCAAATGGTTTTCATTTTCGGCCAGTGCCTGCTGGGTTTTTTTGAGTTCAGAAAAATCAATACCCACACCCAGCAGGCAGGGACTCCCCTCATACGATAAGGCTATACCGGTAAAGTAATATGGAATTTTTTCTTTTGTTTTAAGCAGAAAGTTAGCCTGAACATTTTCTTTGCCCGAAATAAAAACGTTTTTAATTTTTCGAGAAACCAGTTCTTTTTCATTTTCATCAAAAAAATCCAGCGGATGCATTTCCCTGATTTCCTTAGCGCTATACTTTGATTCTGTTTCAAAATTTTTATTCCATCGTAAAAACTTCCCTTCCATATTAAACAGGTAAAAGATACCGGGCAAGCTGTTGATAATAGAATCAGAAAGATTTTTTTCCTTAAAAATTTCATTCTGTGCTTTTATACGTTCGGTAATATCCTCAATCATGCAGAGATGTCGAGGATGTGATTTATTATGGTACAAAATTTTTGATATGGTCATGTTAATCCAAACGAATGATCCATCTGGATGAATATAACGTTTTTCCATCCGAAATCCATTGATTTCTCCAGCAAGCAATTGAGCCATCTTGTTCAATTCTAACTGGATATCGTCGGGATGAGTTATGCCCGTCCAGTCGATATTAACCATTTCTGCAATTGTCCGACCCGCAATTTTAGCAAACTTAGGATTAACATTAAAAATATTTCCAGTTAAAGAATCAATTATAGCAATGCCCATAGGAGCATCATTAAAAATGGCTTCGAATTGCTCTTCACTCTCTTCATTTTGTAAGGCAAGTTTTTTGTTAGCAATGATTAATTCTGCTGCCAGTTTTTCTTTCTCTTCGTTTTGAAAGACAAGTTCTTCATCGGCAATTCTTTTTTCTTTCTTTTCTTTGGCCTCCTTTAATGCCCGGTTAATTTTCGGGATTAATACAAATAATTTATCCTTTTGTGCAAAATCGGTAACACCATTCCTAATAAGTTCAACAGCATTTTCTTCTCCAATGACACCGGAAACAATAATAAAAGGTATGTCTGGAGATATATTTTGTTTGATGTTGAAAGCTGTAAGCCCGTCAAACGAAGGAAGAGAATAGTCGGCTAATATGATATCGGGACTAAAATTTTGAAGAGCATTCTCAAATTCTTCGCGGGTTTGAACAATTTCGGAAATAAAATTTATTCCGGATCTCTTCAATTCCCGTAGTAGCAAATCAGCATCATTTTGATTGTCTTCAAGAATAAGTATTTTAAGATTGGCTTTCATTATTTTAAATTAATAGGGTGAGCAGACACATCACAAATTTATCAAACTTTTCAGATACTGATTTACCCATACTGCTTTAAGCCTTTTTCCTTTTAGTACCACTTTAGCAGTCTTTTCATTTTTGAGTAGATTTAATGCTATTTACTAAACTCAAGACCTCTAATAGTTTTGGGATAGCCGTGATCTCATTGCTTTTTTTTCGTTAACCTTTACCTTCCCTAAAACTAAACTATTATGGTGAGCCTAGGCACTGACCGTGTGTAGACAGGAGATTTTTTTCAGATACTTTTTGGGAAAATATAATGCGTTTGCCCTGCCTGAATAGAGGTTACAAGCCAGATATTCCCAAAATAAATCAGTTTAGCTCTGAACTAAATATCTTTTCGGTATCTCGGCGCCAGCCACATAATTAAGCTTGCCGATCTTACACATCTGATATACATTTATCCTGAAATCAGGACAGGTACTGACAAAGCAATACGCCTCTACCTGGGTAAAACCATAGGTACTGACCAGCCAATCCATCATATAAACTGTTGCCTGATGAACTGCATCTTCAAGTGGTCTGAAGGCATGAATCGAAATAATGGAATCCGGTGTTTCGATTCGGATTCCGGGAAAACGCTTTCCCTTAATCACCTCAAATGAAAGCCGAACGGTTGCCTGTGTTTCTGCTGCGGTTCCGGTAAATTCTGTATCGCCCTGGCTCGCGTGTACATCGCCCAGGTAGAACAATCCACCAGGATGATAAACCGGAAGAAAAATCTTATTCCCGGGCTTGAAATCCCGAATGTCCAGGTTTCCACCCCAGTCGCCCTGTCCATCCAGACTGTTTGCTACATCCCTGTCGGGCGCAACGCCCAAAGTACCAACAAATGGGGTAATTGGCCAGGATATTTTATCAGTAAAATGGAGGGTTCCATCAACTGTAGTTCCGCTTGGGCCCGGACTATGATCAAAAACCATCGTACTATATTCACCTGAGATTTCGTTCCAGCGTGAGGATTCACCCAATGGTCCACGGTTTGGCCCTACAGCAATCCAGGAAGTCTTTTCAACCTCAATTTGATGAATCTTTACAACGAGTGTATCACCACATTCGAGCCCTTCAATAAAAATCGGACCGGCGATTGGGTTTACTAATGGTGGTGTTCGGTCAAAACCCGGGCGATTTGCAGGAATAGCTTTATCAGCAGAACTTTTAAAAAAACCGATTCCTGCATCCCAGGTTTCAATTTCAAATTCTTCACCCGGATTAACATGTATTAAAGGAGTATCTGAATAATTGAAAGCAAATTTTTTCGCTTGTTCACGGAGGATCTTTTTCATGGCCTTGTGTTAAAATTTTCGGTAAATTAAAAGAAATATCAGTCAAATTAAATCCTTGCATTCAAATACTAACAGTTTACATTTAATTTTACTTCTTATCCGGTAGCGCAAAAACCATAACATATCCCCCGGGATTCTCATTATCACCTGCAACCGATACAGCTATGTATTGCCTGCCCGAACTACTATTGCCGTTCAGCCGGGCGGGCTTTTTACCACTCTTATAAGTTGATGCATTAGAAGTTGTACTACCCGGGATTGGGATATCCCATATTAATTCCCCTGAGTCTTTATCATAAGCCCTGAATCTGAAATCCGTTCTGCCCATATTCGCTCCGATAAACAGTAATCCTCCGGCAGTTACAATTGGCCCGGTATTCCCTTCTGAACCCGTTTCAGGTTCCCCATTTTGCTGCAACTGAGGATTATTGCCCAAAGGAATTGACCAGATATAGTCACCTGTATTTAGGTTAATTGCATTTAAGGTCGTCCATGGAGGTTTAATTCCATAACGCCCTTCTGAATCACGAAATTTACCATTAGATAGAATATCAAGGTATCTTACAGGAGCTTCAAGTTTAAATTTATCCGCATCCTTATTTGCTGATTCACTTTTGGTTATTTCTTTCAAAAAATTGATCTCCCTGGCTGGTCTGGTATCCTTATCAAACAGAAAAGAAATAATTGCTTCCTCCTTACCAGCAATAATACTGGCAAAAGAAGGCATCCTGCCGCCACCGGATCTTATTTTACTCAAGACTTCTTCCTCATTCATTCTGCTTTGAATGCCCGCCAATGGAGGATAATCAGCATCCCCGTGCTTATCCGAACCATGACAAGCCTGGCAATAAGTAGCATAAAGCGCTTTACCCTGGCTAAATGGTGTACCGGATTCATTTTCAGGCTCCATTTTTTTCATGAGACTCACTCCGGGGGTATTTGTAGCCCTGACATAAATTATTCCGCTTTCGGGATCAAATGCACCTCCTCCCCAACTTGAGCCTCCACTCGTTCCGGGAAGATTGACATTTCCTCTTAAAGAAGGGGGAGTAAAAAGTCCTTCATATCTGATTGACTTAAACCTTTTCACAAGTTCATCATTTGATTCCTTTGTAAAATTGCTCAGATCATCCAATGAAATATGCTGGCGGGCATAAGGTTTTGGTTTTAATGGAAATGGCTGAGTAGGCCAGGCCTCTTCCCCGGGCACATCTGAAGCAGGTACCGGGCGCTCTTCAATAGGAAATAATGGTTCGCCAGTTTCCCTGTTTAGCAAATAGAGAAAACCAATTTTAGATGTTTGAGCTACTGCATCAATTCTTTTTCCATCATGCACCACGCTAACCAGATTTGGAGGCGCGGGCAGGTCATAGTCCCAAAGATCATGATGGATGGTTTGATAGTGCCAGATATATTTTCCGGTTTGTGCATCAAGGGCTACAATACTGTTTCCAAATAAATTCTGACCTTTTCGGTCTCCACCGTAAAAATCGTACGAGGGGGATCCCAATGCGAGAAATACCATTCCTCTTTTTTCATCAAGACTCATTCCGGCCCAGTTATTTACGCCACCGGCATATTTCCAGGCTTCTTTTGGCCATGTTTCATACCCAAATTCACCGGGATGTGGGATCGTATGGAATGTCCATACCAGTTTGCCTGTCCTGATGTTATAAGCCCTTTGATAGCCCGGCTCAGCGCCATATAATTCAGAAACTGCAGTGCCCAGGATATAAAGATCTTTATAAACAATTCCCGGAGAGGATGGAACAACCGAAATCTTATCGGGATCGCCGCGCATGCCTGCGTTCAGATTCACTTTGCCCTCTGTTCCAAAATCGGAAATTAATTTCCCGCTAAGTGCATCCAAAGCAAAAAGATCGCTCCCTGCTGTAAAAAGGATTCTTTTATCAGACCCATCTTCCCAATAAGTTACCCCCCTGCTTACACCCCCTCCCTGAGCTCCATCAAAAGGATCAAAAGACCAAATTTGCTTACCTGTGATTGAATTAATTGCGTAAATCCTGTTCCTGCTGGATGGAATATACATGATCCCTGCAACTATAATAGGATTGGCTTGTATTCTGGAGGTACGGGCACCGGGCAAGGCATCTTTAAAAGGAAAAGACCATGCCAGCTCGAGTTGATTGACGTTTAATTTATTTACTTGTTTTAGTGCTGAGTAGCTACTGCTTTTTGAATCCGCTTTATATATCCAATCACTTGTTTTCCGATTTGCTGTATGGCAAGCTGAACAAATAAATAGGAAGAAAATAAACCACAAACTATATTTTGTGCTTGGTTTTTGATATATCAATGTGTCACTATGCATATTTGTTCATTATTGTCCGGTTAAAATTAAAATTATAGTCAAATGTGCTGGCTATAAATTAAAATGGGAATTTATTAACGTTTTTAAAAGCATGCCCCCTGTTTTATCAAAACTATTAGGATATAAAAAATGAGGTTCCAGCTTTCGCTGGAATGACACGCATTTTTTTATAATTGGGGAGATCCTGAATTCGTCAGGATCGCTTGCCCCAAAAAGCACCTGTAATGATACCAATCAGATTCCGGCGAAGGCCGGAATCTCACTATTCCACCCCTAGGATTGTCATTCCAGCGAAGGCTGGAACCTCCTAAACTCATGAAATTCCATTTCAAGCTTTCCCCGGACACTAGTGGTAGTTATTATAAAAAATCACTATGAATTTAAATAAAATGGCAATTCGAAATAATTGTACAGAGGAAATAAAACATATAAATTGAATTGTGAATCATTATAAATTCAGGAATAACCATATAAAACAAAGAGGCCGTCCCGGAATATCCGGAACGGCCTCTAAAAGATTATTAAATCTGATTATTTATTCCACCACAAACGGGTAGCTTCATTATCAGCACCACCCAATTT
>CAYHGN010000024.1:0-33392 GCA_964356005.1 uncultured Sphingobacterium sp. | reverse complement strand
TCACTCCAATCTTATCCAATGCCTGCTTTACTTCTGTTTCAAATTCTTCAGGAATAATACCGGTCTTTGCATCCTCACCACTAAATCCGGCAACATAAAGAGTCCCATCAACCAGAATGCCTGGTGTAAATGGAAGGCCACGATTATAACCTTCGGGCATAATTATTTTACGCTCCGATGTAGCTTTTTTGGGCTCAGTTGTCACAGTACCTACGCAGGCTGTCAATCCGAAAATGAGTAAAGAACCTAATAAAATTGTTGATTTCATGTTTTTTGATTTAATATTTAAAATGTTTAATGTACTATTAATAAAAAGCAAAATGGGTGATATTGACTTAGTTCTTAGATTTCTTCCTTAGCTCACTAACTTCAAGACTATTGATTGGTCCGGCTTTATTGCCAAAACTTTGGCGGATATAAGTTGAAATTGATGCAATAGCATGATCATCCAGAAATTCAGCATGTGCAGGCATCATACCCTGCCAGGATTGCCCGTTCACCATAATCTCTCCATCCAATCCGTTAAGAATAACATTGATCAGTCTCTGCTTGTCACCCGTTACCCAATCAGATCCGGCAAGCGGAGGAAAACGGCTGTTATCACCTTTGCCATCCCGCTGATGACAAGAGGCACAATAGGTATTATATAATATACTTCCTGCCAGACGATCGCCTCTGTGCAAATTATCTTTCAGTTCATCCGGTGTTTTAATATAAGATCTGCTCTTTCGGAGTTCCATACCTGCCATTTGTTTTTCTCCAAATTCATTCTTATTTCCCTTATACATCACCCGCCAGATCTTTCCCTTATTTGATTCGGATATATACAAGGAACCATCAGGCCCGGTTGCGAGACCCATAGGACGATAAACTGCATCACTGGTATTAACAACTGTATCCACTCCGGTAAAACCATCAGCAAACACTTCCCATTCTCCGGTAGGAGCACCGTCTTTAAACGGTACAAAACAAACAATATATCCTGCCTGTGGATAGGGTGAACGATCTGTTGAACCGTGAAACGCAACAAAAGCTCCTTGTTTATAACGCTCAGGAAATTGATTTCCCTGATAAAACATCACATCCATTGGCGCCCAGTGTCCGGGGAAACCTATTGCAGGTACATCAAATTTTGAAGCTCTTCCAATGATCTTACCATTACCTCCATAGCCCGGTTGCAAGACATTCTTCTTTAACATATGATCATAATAGGCATATGGCCAACCAAAATCAGAACCTTCAGTTACCTTAAGGAGAGGCTCAGAAGGCAAAACAGCTGCCTGCCATGCCGTGTACAGATCAGGAAAAATGGTACGGAAATTATCAATTCCGTTCATTACGGCATACAAATTATCATCAAGCGGACTCCAAACCATACCTACCACGCTCCTGATGCCTGTTGCAAATTTATAACCGTCCTTTTGAGTTTGATTGGTTTTAGATGCATCAAACCTCCAGATTCCTCCATGGGTTTCCAGTTCAGGTGAGGGATCCAAACCCTTGCCTCCGGGTATACCAATCGGACCGTATTTTGTGATATCCTGACCGGCATCTGAAGGTGTACCAAAAGGAACATACATATACCCTTTACGATCAAATGCAACAGGTTTAGTGGTGTGCCAATTATTCGCCACATTCGGACTAAGATCAGTGAGCACTACTTCTGTCTTACTTTGTGGAACTAATTGACCAGAGGTCAGTTTATTTTTGAGTACCTGATTAACCGTACTGGTATAGAGATAGCCTTCATGAATAGTCATTCCAACGGCAGAGCCGCCGATATCTTTATAATCGCCAAAATAGACAATTGAGTCTGCCTTGCCATCTCCATTGAGATCACGCAGACCTACAGTACCTCCTGAACCTTTCATTGCACGATTAAAAGTTAATTTGACGTAAATATCTCCATTGTCATTCACAGCCAAATGTCTGGCTTTACCAATGGTATCAACCACTACAAGTGCTTCGAAATTGTCAGGCAGAAATAATCCCCCATTATCAGGTGATCCGGCAGGCAAAGTCCTGGAAATTTTGGAGCAGGAAATTATGCCAAGAGCAATAAACAACAGCACCATTGCAGTTCTCATGACCCGGTTTCTATGAATTTTATTGAATTGATTTTCAAACTTCATTCAGAATGTTTTATCTTTTTAAATATCTGATTAATATTCCCATATTCTTTTCATACTCACGTGTAGAAATGTATTGTTGTTCAGAAGAATCAACAATTCCCTTGCCATTTTCATCACTGAGTTTTGCAGTATTCATTTCTGATCCATCCGGTAAAACCGAATAAGGCCTGCTGATTTGTATGTGCTTTACGAGCCAGCGATCCTGATCCAATGCTTTTATTATACCAGAAACCATAGTTTCGTCGGGTAGCGCAACGTTTGAAGAGGCCGCCGGAAACTGGGTCTGAGGATTTTTGATCATTCCCGATTTTAATGGAGAATCTTTGCTTGCTTCATCTGTTGAAAGCGCGTTTACACGTATAAATTCATCCTTGAGATACTGAATATTAATATTGGTTTTCCCACCATAATGAGCAAGCAAATTATTGTCATCATAATCCCACCAGTAATGACCATCCTTCACTCCTGTACCTTTGCGATGAGCATAAAGCCCTCTATTGGTTCCTATCTCTATGAATGTAGCATGGGTACGCGTTCCTTTTAGGCTTTTTTCGGCAGGTAAGCGGCAGCTTTCAAGCCATTGGATTGCATCCGGAATCCGTGCCAGAAATTTTCTGTCGCCAGTCAGCTGGTAATACTTCATTAAAAGCAAAACATGGGTATAGGTAAACCCAGGCATCAGTGCAGGTGGTTCATAACTTCGGGCATGTGCAACCTGAAGATCCATGTTGTACTGTTGCCCCCAGCCACCCTGCGGATTCCCCTGTTGAGTAATGAGGTAAAAATTCATTCCGCGTCGAATCGGATCCAGAAAACGCTCTTCTCCAAGGTTTATGTAGCATTGAATAAGGAAATCAATATTTCCGGAAATAACTTCATCATTGAATGTATAATAAGCGGAATAATCCTCTTTACCATTTTTAGGATGATTGTCTTTTAAAGGAAAACGCTGCGGCCATCCACCAAGCGGGTACTGACTGTCAATTATTAACTGAATAGCTTTATCCAATGCCGGTTTGTATTTGGCATCCATCTTTTGCAGGTATAACCTGAGGAGAAAAGTAGCTGGTCCTGAAGTATTGGAGTCATCAAAAGTAGAGGTCCCATAATAATAATAGTATTCTTCAAAACCCCATGCGTTTTTTCCAATTGTATTGTACCAGGTTTTTAAAGAACGGTCGCCGGCAAAATCGATCATATAATTCCATCCACCTTCAGGAAGCTGACCCCAAATTAAAGCAGATGCAACTTTTTCAGCAGCCAGATAATAATATTCATCTCCGGTTGCTTTATAGGCGTCGAGAAACACATTTCCCATACTTACTGTACCGGGATCCTGAACCCAAACCTGAGTTTTAAAACCTTCCAGTTCTCCCCATCGGCGTGAGAAATCCGGAAGATAATGAGCCACATAACCTCCATTCACGCTTGCTTTTTCTACCATAAAACGGGTTGCACGCAACATTGCAGAATAGGCTTCCTGTTCCAGCTTTTTTGGCTGGGCTACGCTGCTCAATGCTGCCATGACTATGATAAAAAAAACTGTGATTAAAGCTTTTAATTTAGACATACTGATATCTTTAATAATTTACAATTTTCCTTACTCTGGCGATATGTTTATCAGTAAGAATGAGCTTACCAGCTGTTGCATTTGATTCTAGCTGCTTTACACTTGATGAGGAAGGAATGATAGGGCCCATGCCTTTCATTGTCAGCATATAGGCCACTACAAGCTGATTAAGCTCAATTCCCATTTCATTAGAAATAGCTGCAAGCGCGTGTAGTTTAGCCATATTTTCAGGACTTGTTTTTGCTTTTAAATCTCCCTCATCAAACAATCGGTCGCCGGGACCGGCATTTAAAGGATTCAGATATCTGTTTGTCAATAGGCCTCTTGCCATTGGGCTCCAACCGATAAAGGAGATTCCCTGTGTTGAAGCATATTCCATCACACCCTTATCTGATGCTGCTTCTCCGTCGAGCAGATCAAACTGATTCTGAACGGCAAGTATCCGGCTTCTGACAGACATTTGAGATTGAACAGCCTGATAGCTTTTAAGAATATCAACGCTGGCATTTGAAACGGCAAAATAGCGTATCAGATCCTGTTTTACCAGATCTTCAATTGCTGCCATACTCTCTTCAGGTGGAGTTATTCCATCAATTCTGTGAAAATAAAGCAGGTCTATATGGTCAGTTTGAAGCCTTTCAAGACTTGCATATACCGCCTCCATGATATTGCCTCTTGAAAGCCCGCAGTGATTAGGACTTAATCCGTCCATGGTTCCGGCCATTTTTGTTGCCAGCACCACATTGCGCCTTTGCTCAGGATTTTTTTTAAACCACTTCCCTATAATCCTTTCCGAATTTCCTGAAGCATTATTATATCGGTTGGCGGTATCCCAAAAAGTAACCCCAAGGTCTATGGCTTTATCAAGAATATTAAACGAATTTTTCTTATCGATCCTGGAGTCATCCCCGCTTTCCGGATATCCCATTTTCCAGGTTCCCAATCCGATGTTTGAAACTTTCAATCCGGATTTACCAAGAACCCGGTAAGGCATGCCGTTAAAACTTTCTACAACAAATGGTGCATTATAAAATGTCTGGCCTTCATAATTCAAATTACTCATCTGGGAACTATTTAATTTATTATCTGTAAACAAACCGGTACTGATTTTCCGGCCTGCCGTATTTTATGAAAACAATCCTGAAGTTTTCTCACCTCTAGCTATTATGCGATCTATTGCCAGTATGCCAACCATAAGTTGTCTTGGATAATGATAATGCTCTGCTCTCACCTGGGCATGCTTTTGCATTTTTCTATCACCACTATCAATCACAAATGCATACTCCGGGCGAACATAATTCTTTCGGATGTAAGCCTCAGTCCTGGCATAGCAATTAATCGCCCATTCGTCTCCGGTATGCTCAATCAGAATCATTGCGCCAATCAGAATCTCTTCGTGAACCCAGCGTAATTTATTCAGAGTCCATGTATTTTTGTCTACATGAGTAAGTTCATGATAGAAACCGCCATAAACATCATCCGTTGAGGTATCCACATGTCTCTTAAATTCTTTTGCTGACCGGTGAAATAGATCAGCATCTTTAATAAGAACTGCGTAATTCATCACAAAGGCCAGAGTTTCACAGCCATGACCCAGATCGCCGTATTGGGAGGCTACAGGATCAGGTAGCGGGCTCAAATCATGTGCCAGAGCTTCATTCAAAAGTCTGTAATCAGAATTCAAGTGATGGTTCATAATCGCATCTACGCTACGATCGGCAAGTGCCCTGATTTCCTTATCACTTCTCTGCCGAAGCATTTGGGTACATACACTCAGCAGGATCATCCAATGCCCTAAAATCCGTGGCCCGGCAACTCTATTTTCTGCCTTGTAGTTATAAGTAAATCCAGGGTTGTCATATCGCTGCACAGCCTTCAAAACAATATCTTTAGCCTGATCAAAGTATTTTGATTCAGCTGTTGCTTTGGCATATTCCGCCAGCCCCTCTGCTACAAAAAGGTTTCCGTAAATATCTCCTTCGATATCACCAATTGGTTCACCTTCCTTAGTAAAAGATGAAATATAATAACTGCCATCTGCAGGCAAACGCTCTAAAATAAAATCTTTGGATTTACGGGCGATCTCAAGATAGGCAGGATCCTTATCAAAATTATTATAAAGGAAAGAATACATCCAAATCCCTCTTCCCTCAAACCATGCCCGCTTAGTCGTGTTGACTAAGTTTCTGGTCAGAATATCCACTGAGCACATAAACCCACCCAATTCATGATCCACTACGTATTTACCCAGGTTTGGAATGAATTTACCGAGAAGGGCTTCTTTATACTGTTCACGGAGTTTTCTCAGATCGAGACCTGTTATCTTTTTCAGTTCCTGAAATTGTGACGCTCCGGCATCAAGTGGTAAAAATGAACTTGCAAGGGTGGCTGAGCCCATTAGACCTAATCCTGCAAAGGAATTCTTTTTTAAAAAGTTACGCCTGGAATATTCAATGTTAATCATATATCATCAATCAATTTTACATGGCTGATATCATCCGAAAAGTCCGGAAGGTTTGCCATTACGTTTAATCATTCGTTTTAAGGAAAGAAGATTCAGCATCAGGTGGCGGGGATGATGATAGTGTTCAGCTCTCATTTTCGCATAATCCTTCATAAAGCGGTCGCCGGCCGATGCCCAGAATAAATTACCCGGTTTGGCAAAACTTTTTCGAACGTATTCCAGAGTTTCATTAAACAGTTTCTTTGCCCATTCCTCTCCGGTATGCTCAGCGATAAACATACTACCAATAAGCACCTCTTCCTGAAGCCAAAGTACTTTATCTACTTTCCAGATATTATTATCAACATGATCGAGTGCTCTGAAATAACCTCCATACACATCATCATGTGCCACTGTCACATGTCTTTTAAACACCCCGGTAATCCGATCGAAAAGCTTTTTATCCTTTCTGCGAGCAGCCTCAAAATGCAACATCCAGCACATTTCTATGCCGTGACCGGTGTATGAGAAATCCTTGTAAGAGTTATCCGGGCGACTGAAATCATGGTTCAGAACCTCATTAAACAAGAGATATTGAGGGTTTAAATGATGATTCAGGCAAGCATCCAGACATCTGTCAGCTAATTTTTCCATATCAGCATCCGGCCCGTTCTCTAAAATTTGTGTGGCAGCACGCAGAAATACCATCCAATGGCCCAGTACTCTTGGGCCCGGAATTTTAGTTGCACCCGGATTCAAATAAGCTACATAATAGTCATAATCAGGACTGTCATATCTTTTAAGGCAGGATAAAATAATCTTTTTGGCAATCGTAAAGTACTGTTTATCACCGGAAGCCTTGGCATACTCTGCCAGACCTTCGGCTACAAACAAACTGGAATAAATATCGCCGGGGCCTGACAAAGGCTTACCATCATTTGTATATGAAGAAGTGAAAAACTTGTCATCACTGGGAAGATGCTTCAGGATGAAATCCTTTGATTTACGTGCAATTTCAAGGTATTTAGGATTCTTTTCAAGGTTATTATACAGATAAGAATAGGTCCACATACCTCTGCCTTCAAACCAGGCAGTCTTATTAGAGTTGGCTTGTTTTCCATTGGTAATATCTATGGAAGTCATAAACCCACCAAACTGATGGTCAATTACATATTTATCCATATTGGGGATAAATCTCTTAAATATCTCATCATGATAAAATTCATGGAGCAGAGTGAGGTTCAGACCAGCTGTTTCAGAAATCTTAATGCTATCTGGATATAGAGCCTTATCAGATCCATATGCATTAAAGCTAATACTACCTAAACCCGCAATGAGCGTGTTTGACATAAACTGTCTTCTTTTCATAAAAATCTTAACTAGTTAAATCACTTGAACTCTCTTGTGGAAAAGCATATTTCCCGAACTAAAAATACAATTTATTTGATAGTGCTCCTCCTATTTTAGATTAAAATATTTAGGATTACATATATTGGGTACGTAAACAATAATGTATTTGACTGATTCAAGATTAGATAAATAAAAATGAAAATGTCTGGAAATTGCCGAAAGGTATTATGCTGAAATTTCAAAAAAAATCAAATGTAATATGATTGTACAAACTTTGTAACAATACTGAACATAAAATGGCACAAATCGGGCTTAAGATTATATTTGCACCCTTTATAGGAAACGTCAATTTAAAAGCTTAAACAATTACATCTAATTGGTATCTAAATATTTTAATGATTTTAATAAGCAAATACCCGAAATTAATAGTTTTATGAGAAGATTTTTCCTCGTCTTATTTTTAGTCACATACTCCCTAATAAGTTATTCGCAGAATTTTCAGGTAAAAGGTAGTGTTCTGGATACAGCTGGTGTTCCCTTAACCGGAACTCTGATCAAATTAAAAAATGGGAAGGACAGTATACAAACTTCTGCAGATATTGATGGAAATTTCAATTTATCAAATGTAAAATGGTCAAATTTTACACTTTCAGCTGCCTTTATTGGATTTGAGACATTCCTGAAAGCCTATAATATAACTGGGAGCAACGTACTGGTAATCCCCCCAATAAAGTTAAAAACGTCTTCGAATACCTTAGATGAAGTTGTAATTACCGCAGTAACCGCAATTAAAATCAGTGAAGACACAGTTACATTCAACGCCTCATCTTTCCCTGTAAGGCAGGGTGATGCGGTAGATGAAATGCTTAGAAAACTTCCGGGAGTTAAAGTTGATGCTGATGGGAACGTTACCACTCAGGGTGAGGCCATTACAAAGATCAGGATAAATGGAAAAGATTTTTTCGGAACTGATGTGGCAACAGCAATAAAAAATCTTCCTGCTGATATCATTAAGAATCTACAAATCATTGATGATTATGGCGATCATGCCAACATCACCGGAATTAAGACAGGAGAAGCTGAGAAAGTATTGAACCTTACCATTCAGGAGGATAAAAAGCGGGGATATTCAGCACGGATTTTTGGTGGAATGGGAAATGAAAACAGGTACAATACCAGTTTAAGAGGTAATACATTTAAAGGAGATCGTCAGTTATCATTTGACGGAACCATTAATAATATCAATATGCGTGGCGGTAATTCAAATGGAATCACCAGCACAAATTCAGCCAGTATGAACTATCGGAACGACTGGAGTAAAAAACTATCTGCAGATGCGGGATATAGCTTTAACAATCGTAAAAACGCAACTCTTAGTAAAACCTTTTCACAGAATTTCCTTGAAAACTTCACCAGGCTGGAAAATGCTGTTTCCGACAATAATAGTGACAATTATAGTCATAACTTCTCTGGGAACATCGTACTAAAACCTGACACTTTAAACTTCCTGAGAATCTCCCCCAGCTTCTCACATAACTCAAATAATTATGACAATATAGGTGTAACTGACATTTCCCAGCAAAGCCTTACCACCATCAGGAATAATCTATCAGGGTCAAATGCCTTGAATTTAAATATGGGAACGCGTTTCTATTACAATCACAAGTTCTCGAAAAAGGGAAGAAACATGAGTTTGAGCGGAAACTTAAATTATTCAAACGGCGATAATGACCGTAATGTATTGAATAATTACCTGATCAGGCAGGCTGGTGGAGACTCAACCCGAATTCAGAATCAATTGATTGCCAACACAAACAATAACACTTCTCTTTGGTCAAATATTACCTATATGGAACCTATTTGGGCTAAAACCTATGTTGAATTTAGCTATAGTCACAGTAGGTCGAGTACTACAACAGACCGTATTACGAATGATATAATTGGTGGGAATCAGATATTTAATGCAGATCTGAGTAATAATTATGAATATCAGTTCTTTACCCACAGATTTGGAGCCAGCTACAGATTTATCGAAGAAAAGTTCAATTACACCCTTGGATTTAGTGCACAACCTGCTATTTTAAAGGGGCAAAATTTAAGCAGGGGTATTAATACTGAGAACCGGACATTCAATTTAATACCTTCCGCCAGATTAGTGTATAAATTTTCGAAACAACAGGCATTAAATGTAAATTACTGGGGTCGTAATAATCAGCCGGACTTCCTTCAATTGCAGCCTATAACCGACAATTCCAATCTTCAAAATACCATTACGGGTAACCCGAATCTGAACCCGGAATTCATCCATACCTTCAATGCCAGATATAATCAATCTGATTGGAATATGGGACATGTTTTACATGCAAACCTTTCATACAGTCAAACTCAGGATAAAATTGTAACCTCTAAGGTTCAGATCCCAAACACAGTTAACCAGTTAACCAGCTATACTAATACTGATGGATTCTATTCCCTTCGTGGAGATTACTCCTATGGGAAGCCTTTTGCAGAACGTAAATATACCCTTACCTACTCTGGTTCAGCATATCTGAATAATAATGTAGCCTTTATCGACCTGAATAAAAATATTGCCAAGAACTTTATGGTAAGACAGGAAATTGAATTTGAAATTGACATCAATGATGTTATCGATTTTGAATTGGAAACATCATATGCCATTAATAAAACTCGATACTCTCAGGCAAATTTTACCGATCGCCAAACCAATAGTTTGAGTTTTCAGCTTCGTGGAAGAAACTATTTTTTCAAGGATCTTACTTTAGGTTATGATCTTAGAAAAACTATTAACTCAGGTTTTGATAACGGAATTGTTAGAAACCCAACCATTCTTCGTTTATATACTGAATATCGTTTTCTGAAAGGGAATAATGGAACCTTACGATTTGAAGGGAATGACCTTTTAAATCAGAATACCGGTATTTCCAGGGATGTTTTTGACAACATTATTATTGACCGCCAGATAAATCGTCTTGGACAGTATTTCATGCTGTCTTTTGCTATGAGATTGAATAAGTTTGGAGGAGGAGCACCAAAGTAGTTGAGAGTGGAGAATGGAGAGTTGAGAATTAAAGTTCTAAATCGAGAATAAAATTCTTATGCGTAAATCAAACTTTCAATTCTCAATTCTCAATTCTCAATTATAACCCCGTATTTCGTCGCTTTCATCATCGAAAAATAATCGAAAATCCGTTTAGAAAGTGCGCTGAAAACGCCTGTTGGTGTAGCTGAAGTTTTATAATTTTCCATAATGGCAATTGCATAGGGTCTATTCGACAAGTAAACGATAGCCCACTCAGTAGAAACCCCTCCCATCCCACCTGGTTTGAAGGCAATTTTTACATTCGCCGGAAGTCCAACAGCAATCTTACTATTAGCAATCGGATTATTCATGAGGATAGAAAGAATCTCATCAGAAGTCGATTTATCTATGAATTTACCTTCATACAATAACTTCATGATTCTCACAGCTTCTGCAGGAGTGGAAATATTCTCTTCATTTCTGAGTGATGCAGGCTGATCAATCATCTTACGCTGTAATTTGGTGTTCGAAAATCCAAGGGATTGCATAGTATTGGTTACATTTTTCATACCTACCAGTTCTAGCAGGGTATTAGTCGCAGAATTATCACTGAGACCAATCATTAATACACACAGATTCCGGATACTGAGATTAACCGGATCGACCATTACGTTTAGTATTCCTGAACCGGCGACTGTATTTGATGGTAATAATTTTCTGATATCAGTGAGTGCAAACTTCTTTTCATGTGCCTGTTTATAAACCTCCATCAGGATTGGAATCTTTATGGCACTGGCCTGAGTAAAAATGACATTCTCATTGATACCGATTGATTCTCCAGTGCTCAGATCAACAGCCATCAGACCGCTTAATGATGGTGATGTGTCTATAATCGTTTGCAGATCCTTTGCTGTCTTTTGTTTAAGAATGTCTCTGGCTGATAACTGAGAATAGACAGTTATATGCATGAATGATAACATAACTAAGAGCAGGAAGTTTTTCATTTTTTTTAAATAACTATGTAGATTTTCTAATTATTCCTAACATTAATTCCAGATTCAAACGAAAGCGAATACCATCAAAATTTCATTTCAGCGACTTCAGGCTCATCCGGAACATGTTTTTCTGAGATATATTTTCCTGAACGGGCAGTTAACTGCTTCTTTAATTGATTTACAAGCTTTGAATACCGGATATCTCCCGCCAGATTTATTGTTTCAAGAGGATCATTCCGCAAGTCATACAATTCTTCGGGTGCCTTAATTAGCCTATAGCGGAAATACTTCCAGCGGGCAGTACGTATACCTTCGCTGGAGGGAATTTCAGGTAAGTTCCAAAGGTGTTCGATCAAAATAGATTTTCTGGCAGAATGGTATGTATTCCCTTTCAAAAGAAATGGGCTTAAATTCATTCCCTGATAATTTTTTGGTGCTTTTAAACCAGCTAATTCAAGAATAGTTTTAGATACATCAATATTCAAAACCATTGCATCAATGGATGCGGGATTATTTTTTCTTGGATCGTATATGATCAGAGGAATACGAATCGAAGCATCGTACATCAGCCATTTATCAGCCAATTGGCGATCCCCGGTAAAATACCCATTATCTCCCATCACAATTATAATAGTATTATCAGCCACCCCCCTTTCTTTCAACAATTTTCTGAGCATTCCTATTTCATCATCTATTTCAGTAATCATCCTGTAATACCCTTTAATACTGTTCTGGTATTTATCCGGGGTATCAAATCGCCATTTCCATCTTGTTCTGTTAAAGCCAATTTTTACCTCTGATGGCAAAGCATTGAAATATTTCTCGTCTGACAAAAGCGGCAAAGGAATCACTGCATCCTTATAAAGATCATCTGACTTTGCCTGCCAAAAGTATTGCTCTTTTGCAGGGTCCTGTGCATGTGGTGCACTAAAAAACACAGACAGACAAAATGGCTTATCTTTTGGAGCAGTATTGATGAAATCCTGTGCTTGAAAACCGCTGTATCTGGTCAGATGTACTGTATCCTTGTTAATAGTTTTATAAAAATATCCTCTTCTGTCTGGTTTAGTACCCCGGTCATAAAAGTCACTTTGGTCAAAATATTGCTCCGGCTTATCAATATTCACACCCAATTTTCCAAAAAAACCAATATGGTAGCCCTTATCCTTCAATATTTTAGGATACATCATTTCGGCATATGTACCTTGAAGTTTAGGTTTTTGAAAGGTATAACCATGGGTGCGTTCATACAATCCAGTCAGGATAGAGGCCCTGCTTGCTGCGCAAATAGGTGTAGTTGAAAAGGCGTTCCTGAAATACGTTCCGGTTCTTGCCAGGGCATCCATTTCAGGTGTCTGAATGATTGGATTACCGGCAAAGCCCAAAGCATCCCAACGTTGATCATCCGTTAGGATAAAAATGATGTTTGGCCTCTTAGTTTGGGACAAGGCCCAATTAGGACTTAAAAGAAAGTACAATAGAAAACAAAAAACCTGAACTAAATTAATATTATGACGAAACATAATTAACTATTTAATAAATTAATTTCGATTTAGTATAAGCAGATCAGGCTTCAAAGAATTATTCCTTTCAGGATTTTATAGTACAAAATCAGGATTTTCAGTAATTCGCTTGCCTTCATTTTTAAATGCCTGAATATAATCCGATATCCTTTTCTTTGCTACCTGCAGACTCTCGTTATTCAGATTAATATTCAACAGGTCAATGAACCATGGAATTTTAAATTCATTGAAAACATAGATCTCTGCAATCTCTCTCGCAATTGGCAGGGTGGTTATTTTTGAAGCATCATAAACATCTTTATTATTTGCTTTAAGCAATTTCTCATACTCCTCATCCATCAACCTTCTAAGCAACTCTTTTGTGAAAATATCGCCAGTTTTGACCCCGGTACCTGGATCATCTTCTGTAAATACTGCTCCCTTGTGTACCCATTCCCAAACGATGCTCAATCTGATTTCACCGGTTGCCATGTCCTCCATCAAATAGAGAATATCATCATTCCCGAAATCATCTGCAGCCTTAAGAGCAGCTGCCTGCATACCCTGTGCAAAGGCATTTCCATATTGAATAGCTACACTTAGCAGATTTCTTGCTCCTCTGATTGTGATTGGTGCCGGTTCCAGTAAAATTAATCCGTCGGCATCCTTCTGTGTATAAGTTAGAGCCGGAAATTTACGTCCAACCTGATTTGCTTCTCCAATCTTTTCCCAAACCGGTCTTACAATATTGACCATTTTCCAGTGAGCTACCCATTTCCCGCTTGCACCTTCATGCTGCTCTCGCTCTGCACCAGCCAATGCTCTTTTCATACTGGCAGCAACACCTTCTGCAGATCCTACAGGGATATTGGGTTCCATTCCTCCCTGCCAGATGGCACAGTTACCATTAATATCCGGCGTATTTACAGCCCTGCGAACACGATCTTCATAATTCCGCATATAACCATAGGTCATGGTCACCGATTCAATATTAGGATTAATAAAGCTTTTGTCCCATGCCATAGCATCAGAAACGCTGTTAATATAATCCCATCGACCGGTATTATAACCCACGAAATGCTTGCCCAAAACTGCTCTGATCTCCATCAGCTGATAGGTAGCTTCAAGCTGCTCTACCAAAAGATATACCTTTATTGTTCCGTTTTCAAGATCCAGATGGTCTTCCAGTGCGCTCAGCATGCTGTTCCATAAGGCGGCCTCTCCGGCAGTTTGTATTTTTGGCAGATACAGAACTATTGAGGATCCTGATTTCCGCAACTGTCTGTAATTATTTACAACATAGAGACACAGGTCGGCGATTGAAGCAGCCAATGCCACGCCATCCGCATCACGAATATGCCTGTCGTCTAAATGAAGTCCGCGGCAACGGAAAATCTTTGTTGTAAAATCAAGCTGAATTTTCCAGTCCTTCACAATTTCCTGGCCCAGAAACCCCTCCGACCAGCGGTTCATCTCAGCAGCAACCTGCTCAGCAATTTTTAAGAAAACCGGATCTTTGGAAATAGCGAGCTTCAGGTTTCGCTGATTATCAAGTGACATACTTACGATTTGTCCCAAAGCATCTTCCCCATCAAACATCCAGCCATCAGCACCGGATAAGAGCGCATAAGCTGCATTCCTGATGCTACTTTCCAGACTTGCATTTGGTTTGGCTGCCGGGCCAGTTCCCTGAATCCATTGTCGCTGAAGATCATGTGGAATCACAGAACCTTCGAACCTTCCCTCCCGGGCATCTTTTACCTTTATTGAAGAGCCTGGGATCAGACTTTCAGGATCGTAAAATTCAATTCTTATGTTGTTAGTATGACGATCATTGCGGCGTTTGATCCGTTCATTCATCAAATGCTTCACTGATTTATTGAAATGCGCCAGTGTGTTTAAAGCCAGTAAAACTTCATCAGTATATAGGTCTCTGTACTGCTCTTTTAAATTATCACGAATGATGATTGAATCGTTCTTCATTTGTATTTAGGTAAATTAATTAATCAAATAAACGGTCATGCTTAAGGGACCATGAGCACCAAGCACCAAAGCCTGCTCAATATCGGCTGTTTTAGATGGACCTCCTATGAAGCCACCAAATCCATAATCTTCGGAAGCTATTTTTGCGTAAGCATCATGCATGGTTGAAACAATGTTTTCTTCCCGGACAATCACTGCAAGGTGCTGTGCAATGTAGGGTAATACTCGATGCCCCATAACATTCTCTGTTAACCATACTGCTCCATTTTCTGCAACGCCAAAACGCGCTTCTATAATGGCTAATTCAACATCATCAAGCGTGTGAGGATCAGCATTAGGGTCAGACAGCTCTGCCACATCAGTCAAGTCCCGCAGAGTAGTTAAAATTCGCTTGCTTTGATCAAAATCCTTTCTGATAAGTTCTTTTACATTATCAAGACTTCCTGCTGAAACCAGCAAACCGCCGATACCTGCAAACACATCACTGTACTTTTTAACTACATCTTCCTCATGTACCTTAAAAACCGATATATCCGGAAGTGCTGAAAGTGCTGGCTGATTCTTTTTTACCGCCGCCAATATATTTTCTCTGCTGCTCATTAAAAATTCATTTTAATCATTTCTTCGAACCATTCTTTGCATACCATTCCCCAAAGGATTGCTGCGAGCTATCCGGCATATCGCGTTGCTTATACCATGGATTAAACTTATTGTTGATAGCAAATGGTGCATTATTCAATAACCAACGTCCCGTTTTTCCGGCTGTCTTGTAAATTTCGGGAGAAGAAAGTGTTAATGCCATCGCCTTCATACTGAAAGTTTTACGGCTTGCAGAATATCCTTGTTTCACAATCTCCTGACGCCATTTATAGAGCTGATCATGGATTGGAATTTTAACAGGACATACATTGGAACAAGATCCGCAAAGTGTTGAAGCAAAGGGAAGATCTGCATGCTGTTTCATATCCAGATTTGGCGCAAGAATTGCCCCAATAGGTCCTGAAATCGTATTATGATAGCTTAAACCACCGCTTTTACGGTAAACCGGACAAGTATTCATACAGCCTCCGCACTTGATACATTTCAGGGACTCCCTGAAATCAGGACGGGCCAATAAATTGCTTCTGCCCTTATCAACCAGGATCAGGTGCATCTCCTGTCCCGGACGAGGTTTTTTATAGTGACTGGAGTAAATGGTTATAGGTTGTCCTATTGCACTGCGGGCCAGTAATCTTAAAAATACCCCAAGATGCTTACGCTCAGGAATTATCTTCTCAAGTCCCATAGAAGCAATCTGAACTTCAGAAAGATGAGCACCCATATCCGCATTTCCTTCATTGGTACAAACCACATACTCCCCGGTTTCAGCAACAGCAAAATTCACACCTGTGAGTGCTGCCCGACGGGTCAGGAATACCTTGCGAAGGTGTTTACGTGCCACGCGGGTCAGTAAAGTAGGATCTGAAAGGCCTTTCTCGGTACCAAGATGCTCATGAAACAGTTCTCCAATCTCTTCCTTGCGCTTGTGAATACAAGGCAATACAATATGGCTTGGCGGCTCATTATCAATTTGTTGTATATATTCCCCCAAATCAGAATTGATTACCTCAATGCCCCGCTCTTCAAGAAATTCATTCAAATGACATTCTTCAGTAAGCATAGACTTACTTTTGACCATTTGTTTGATCTCTTTTGCTTCCAGGATCGAATAAACAATCTGATTATGTTCCTCTGCATCCGATGCCCAGTAAACCTTAACACCATTTTTCTTCAGATTCTCCTCAAACTGAATCAAATAATCGTGAAGATTCGAAATCACATTAGATTTAATTGCTGAGGCAGCTTCCCGCAATTCCTCCCATTGCGGAGTTTGGTGAGCAGAGCGGTCACGCTTTTGTCTGATCCACCAAAGTGCACCATCATGCCAGTCGACACGTTCTTCATCTTTATTAAATTCTTCTGCTAATGCTGCGTGATCTAAAGTACTTTTCATGCCTTTATGGATGAACTATTTAATATTTCTGCTATATGTATGATCTTAACTTTGCTTTTGTTTCGCTGCAGGATTCCTTCCATGTGCATCAGACAAGAGAGATCAGGCGAAGTAATGTACTCGGCTCCATGCTTGGTATGATCTGTAATACGGTCTTTTCCCATTTTTACGGATACGGCTTCCTCTGCAATACAGAAAAGCCCTCCAAAGCCACAACACTCATCTACCCGGTCAAGTTCTGTTAACTCCAACCCGGATACCATGTTCAGCAAATGACGTGGCTTTGAAAAATCTGGTGCAACCAGCTCAGACATCTGCGCCAGATGAAGTCCTCTTAATCCATGACAACTTTGATGAATCCCAACTTTATGTGGAAAATGGGCATCCAGTTTCTCAATCTTTAAAACATCAGTCAGAAATTCTACCAGTTCGTAGATCTTTCCCCGAATCTCTGTTGCCGCAGCTTCATCAGCATGTGAATGCAAATGATCTTTGACATGGAGCACACAACTCGCAGATGGTGCTACGATATAGTCAAATTTCGAAAAATTTTCTACGAAAAGATCATTACAGGATTGAGTAAGGTGTTCGTAACCCGAATTTGCCATTGGCTGCCCGCAACAGGTTTGTTTAGCAGGATAACTAACATCAGCACCAAACTTCTGAAGTAACTCGAGTGTAGCTATGGCAGCATTTGGATATAACTGGTTGACATAACAGGGTATAAAAAGACCAATATTCATCTGTATATTATGTTTTTGAATTTATTTATCGGATAGTGGCCTTTTAGATTAAATTTTGATTCCAGAAATTTATCAGACTCACAATCATTCGCAGAACAAAATACACATTTTTTGCAAAGTTAAAACAGATAAAAGTCGATTTCTAACAGTTAAACGAAGAAATTTTCATAAATTTTCCTGATACTTGATTATCTAAGTCCCTAATGATTTTTTGCATCATGAAAATTAAATTTATTTGCCTTTTTATCTGCCTGTGCTGTAGCCAATTTAGTTTTGGTCAATCGCGATCAGGACAGGGTCTGCATACCGATTCCATGAGTTATGACGGCCTGCAGCGTAAATACATGTATTATATTCCATCAGGGATTGAAAACTTAGAGAAAGTACCTGTGGTATTTTTTCTTCACGGCATGGGTGCCAGTGCCCAGATTGGTGTAAATGTTCTGGGGCCACAATACCATGCACGTGCGGAGCGGGACAAGGCAATAGTTGTTTATCCGGATGCGACCTCCAAACACTGGAATGATAAATTAGGCGGAACCTATCCTTTAACTGACAACATCGATGATGTAGGTTACCTGAGTTCTTTAATAGACCTGTTCATTCGGGATTTCAAAGGGGACCCGAAACGGGTTTATTTCTCAGGCAGTTCGAATGGAGGCATGATGACCTACCGTTTAAGTTGTGATATTCCTGAGAAGATCAGGGCCATTGCTCCTTTTGTTTCAACAATAAGTCCGGGAATAGCCAGAGAATTTGCAAAAGCCAAACCGATGCCCATTATTATTACAAGTGGCACTGCCGATTCAGTTATAAAATGGAACGGTGGCACAATTAAGGTAACACGTACGCCTGTGATTTTATCCGGCGATGAAAATGTAGCCTATTGGGTAGTTAGAAATGGAGCAAAGAAAAAAGCCAAAATCACACATCTGCCTGATATTGAACTTGCTGATAACTCTACTGTTGAAATTCAGCACTATAAAGGTAAAAATGATGTGATTCTTTATAAAATCATTGGCGGTGCCCATACCCATCCGACCCTGCGGGCTCCGGGAAAGGCATTGGTTAAGGGACTGAATATGGATTATAATTCTTTCGAAAGGGTTTGGGATTTTATGATGTCATATAAGTAGAATCAAGTATCAAGTATCAAGACTAAATTCTGGTTCATATTAAATTTGCAGTCAAGGATTTTAATTATTAGAGATACATTTGATAATTAGGGTAAATTACTAACCAACTAACAACCAACAACTAACCAACTGATCAAAGAATCAAGACTGATACCTAGTTCATTTTAAATTTGTGCTCAGGGATTTTAACTGTTAGTAATACTTTTGATAACAACAGAAATTACCAACCAACCCAATAGCTATCGGGTAACAACCAACAACTAACCAACTAATTAAAGAACCAGGAGCCAAGACAAATACTGATTCAAATTATATTTCGAAACTTATAACTTACAACTTATAACCTAAAACTTACAACTCCTGCCTCGGTAAAAATCCCCCTTCAACCTTTCACCTACCATTTCCCGCCGTTTACCGAGAACTTACCAGCATCCGCCTAATAGCTATATGCCGGCTTTGAAATGCATTATACATTTGATCAAGAAAACAAACTAAAAAACGATTATTATGAAAACTTTAAAAACTATCGCCGCCGCATTCTTAGTAGTATTATCAACCAGTGCATTTGCATCTGATGATACTAAAAGTGAAAAATTAAACATCAATTATGCTCTTAAGGCTTACATCGATGCCGTTGCACATGGTAAGATCAATGGTCTAAGTGAAGTGATGGACAAAGACGTGAAATTTACTTCGACACGTGGACAGCAGATCATTAATCACGACAAAAATCAGATGCTTAGTTCATTGGCAAATCTTAAGGATATTAAACAAAACTGCATCACTGAATTCAG
Source organism: uncultured Sphingobacterium sp. (assembly GCA_964356005.1). Classification (GTDB taxonomy): domain Bacteria; phylum Bacteroidota; class Bacteroidia; order Sphingobacteriales; family Sphingobacteriaceae; genus Daejeonella. The sequence continues at coordinate 13,711 of CAYHGN010000024.1, read as the reverse complement.
TATTGTTGAATCAACCCCAACACAGAGTGTTGTTAAAGTAACAATGAAATATGATGGATTTTCCAGAATAAATTACCTGAACATGTCGAATACCGGTAAAGGATGGAAAATTGTTAGTGTCGCAACTTCATACATTTAATCCATATTCCCAACAAATAAAAAAGGTCTGCATTGCAGGCCTTTTTTTGTTTATCATCTATTACTTTTTCGGGGAGGCCGGGGAGCATCAATATCTCCATAAAATGATATGGGTTGCCGCATATTACTGGTTACCCTTAATGTTGCATAACCAGAAGTGGAAATAGAAAAATTGAGCTGATCCGGATCACTGGGATCGTTCAAGCGGATTGTAATATCATAACTACCATTCTTCATGGTCTTGATCTCATAATCAAAATCATAAGAAGTGAATTCTAATGGCCTATCTGCGATTCCAAAGCTTGGCTGGTTATTTACACCATAATAGGGCAAATTACTCTCAAGCGTATCCTGACTGATTTTAAGAAAGAACTCTGAAGTCAACTGGATCATGCCTCCGGAACTGGGTGTAGCCGACTGGGGACTGAAGACAAAAACCCTGCTTTCCAACAGCTTTTTGATTTGTTCCTGTTTCTCGAGTTTGTTTTTTTGCCCAAAGGCGCTGAGGCTGATCAGAGCCAGAAGGCTCAAAAGGATAAATCCCTTTCCTAATGTGTTGACTTTCATAGTATTAATTTATGAATATTATTTATAAATAAAACTATATACGATCAAAAATCAGCAATCGTTACCGAAGAACATTAATAGACAGCATTATCAGGCCATAGCCACACGCTTACTGGTACTCCTATAGATATAATTGTTGTAAATATGCCTGCGCGCAAACCTGCCCGGGGAATCAGCATTGATCAGTTTGATGTAAACAGCACGGGGAACATCGAAATACTCATATTCATTTCCATCTCCAAACTTTACGGTCAAAACCTGTCCCTGATATTCAAAATCAGCGATTCCTACACTGGAAGTGGTCAGATTATAATCATCCAGAGTTTGCAAACGTGTTTCAGGTGCAATACTTATCAGGAAATGATAGGCTTCAATAATACTTTTGCTTTTTTCTTCTGCTTCAATCTTACTTTCTGCAGATTCAACAAACTTATCGGGGTGCCAGTTCTTCATCAAAGTACGGTAAACCGTTTTCAACTCTTGCAATTCAGCATTTTTGTCAACCCCTAAAATTTTTCTGTAATCAACGATCTTTCTCATAATATCTCTTTAAATAATTGCGAAAGATTGCAGGAACATTGACTGGCCTTCCGGAAAATAATTTTGCAAAGGTATGGATTTTATGAGAAATTCTGCTAATCATCTGGAAATGCCTCTAACGCAGAAGAGGCTGATCATTTAAAAATGAATCAGCCTCTTAAATTAAATTATATTAAAACCTATGAAACCGTTTTAAAGACATCCTCCTCAATAAAAGGCTGATTTCTCAAACGTTTACCGGTAGCTTTGAAGATTGCATTTGCAACTGCACCCCCTGTTGGTGGAAGAGCAGGCTCACCCAAACCGGTAGGATCAATTCCATTATCTACAAAATGTGTTTCGATTTCAGGAATTTCCTTCATTTTGATCAAGCGATAGGTATTATAGTTGTTCTGATCAGCAACTCCATCTCTGAAACTTAATTTGCTGTACATCGTATGCCCCATACCATCAACAATACCTCCCATTACCTGATGCACTGCACCATTATGAGCAACAACCTGTCCGCAATCTGATACTGCATAAATCTTTTTAACCACAGGCAATCCGTTACGCAGAATCACATCGGCAACCTGTGCAACATATGAAAGGTGAGAGAAATAAACGCTGAATCCTTGAGAAACATCTTTCTTCTTGCCCCATCCCGATTTTTCGGCAGCCATTTTTATGACTGTTTCCATCCTGTTAATATCATAACGGATATCTCCAACAGGTGAGCGTTTTGCCTTAGCCAATAGATCCAATCTGAACTGAACCGGATCCTTACCTACAGCATGTGCAACTTCATCAATAAATGCCTGCTCAGCAAAAGCGAGGAAATTGGTGATTGGCGCACGCCATGCTCCGGTTGTAATCGGCGACTTATGTTCTACTGAATCAATAAGCAAATTATCTATTGCCCCTGATGGAAAATTATTTTCACGGGTTGAATTTCCTGAGTTAATTCCAACTCCCCTTAATTTATAGCCAGTTAAGTTCCCTGTTGCATCAAGAGCAGCTTCAAAACGGTAACGCACAGCAGGACGATAAGTTCCACCGGTCATATCATCTTCTTTAGACCAGATCAGTTTAACCGGTTTCTTGATAATACTTGATAATTCGGCCGCTTCAGTGACAAAGTCATTTTTTAACCTTCTGCCAAAACCACCACCTAAACGGGTTAGCTGCAGGGTGATTTTATCTTCAGGAATTTTAAGTAATTGTGAAACTTCAGCACGTGCTCTTGCCGGAGTCTGGGTAGGCCCTACCAGTTCAACCCCATCGGAACGCACATCAGCAAAAAAGTTCATTGGCTCCATCGGACTGTGCGAAATGAACGGACACTGGTACTCTCCTTTAATGACTTTCGCAGCATTCTTAAATGCAGTATCCACATCTCCATCCTTACGTCTGACAGTAGCCTCTCCACTATCCATTAATGTTAGAAACAGCTTGTCGTGATCTTCAGTGCTTTCAAGAGCTGCATCCTTTTCGTAATCAAGCTTAAGCAGTTTTCTGGCTTTGAGAATTTCCCATGTTGATTTACCGACAACAGCTACATTATTTTTAAATGATACAACATCAATTATACCAGGCATTGCCTTAGTAATGGTACCATCAAAAGACTTTAGCTTCATTCCAAACGGAGGACGCTGGATCATCGCATAAACCATTCCCTCACGATAAAAATCCATTCCGAACAATGGTTTTCCGGTTACAATCTTGAGATTTTCTACGTTTCTAACAGATTTTCCAATCAATTTAAAGTCCTTACGGTCTTTTAACTTAACAGTTGTTGGAACTGGAATTATAGATGCTGCCTCAGCGAGATCTCCAAAACTTAATTTCTTTCCACTACGTGGGTGCAAAACAAAACCGTTTGATGCTGTACATTCTGCTGAAGGTACAGCCCATTGTTTCGCAGCAGCCTCAATCAGCATAAATTTAGCTGTTGCACCGGCATTCCTGAGTAATTTCCATGAATGTGGAACTGCCCCACTACCACCGGTAAGCTGGCGGTCAAATTTATTATCAAGATTAGCCTGTAGCACCTTCACTTTTTTCCAGTCTGCTTCAAGCTCTTCAGCCACCACCATAGGAAAAGAAGTAATAATATTTTGACCAAGCTCAGGATTTGGAGACATAATAGTCACAATACCATCCGTAGCGATAGACAGGTAACTATTAAAACCAATATTTCCGGCAGCCATTGCTGAATTGGATATAACCACGGGCACACCGGCTTCGGCACTGAACCAATTAAATCCAAGTACAAGGCCGCCCCCTGATATTGCGGTCATTTTTAAAAAATCGCGCCTGCTATTTGTTGTCTTACTTGTCATGATAATCAAATTTTAGAGCTGGCCAATTTTACTGCATCACGAATACGGTGATATGCACCGCATCTGCAGATGTTACCATTCATTGTAACTTCAATTTCGTCCATACTTGGCTTCGGATTCTGCTTCAAAAGTGCTGCAGCAGTCATGATCTGACCGGCCTGGCAATATCCGCATTGCGAAACATCAATTTCATCCCATGCCTGCTGTAAAGGATGATCTCCTTTTTCAGACAATCCTTCAATTGTAATTACCTGTGAATTACCAACTGCTGAAACAGGATAAACACATGATCGTGTTGCAGATCCATTCACATGGACTGTACATGATCCGCATTGTGCAATACCGCAACCATATTTGGTTCCTACCAGGCCCAAATGATCACGCAATACCCATAATAATGGAGTATCTGCCTCAACATCAGCCTGTAGGGTCTTTCCGTTAACCTGAAGTTTGTAAATTGCCATAAGTATTAGTTTGATTCAAAGCTAAAGTTAATTAAAAAAGAAAGAATTAAACAAGAGATACAATTGTGATATTTTTGTTGCCTTCTGCCAATTTTCAGCATAAATTTTAAACTTTATTAAAATAAACATGACAATTTAATTTAAAATTAGTCTGGTTCAAATATAGTTTCAGAATATAACCCAATAAACTGAGTCAGATATTAGGTAGAATAATTCACACCATTATTATTAGTTAGATTGGGCAATGCAGCCAATATAATTTGATTTTGGAAAGCAGTTCCTGTTTGATATAGGCCAGTTCAGCCCTTTCCTCCGGAGTAGTTCCGGCAAGAAAGGGTATTCAATTTTCAAATTACGTAAGCCGGAAGCTACCTCCTGCGGCAAGGTTTATTTTACCCGGAGCTGTATTTCATAGGACCTGGCAGCCCAGAAAGATTTTATATTGAACCCGACGTATGAAGCACAGCCTTGCCATTAATTGCTTATCCACTGAAATGGAAAAGTCAGAAATACATTTTCAGTGTAATCGTTCTTCTCGAATAGCATTCCGATTTCTCCATTCTTCATCACAACAAGATCTGAATATGCCGCTGCACCTGCATAAATAGTCTTTCCATTTGTCCATGTTTTACCTTCATCATAACTAATTTTAATACTGAGGTTTTTACGGGCATCCTTACTTTCTGCATTTACAAATAAGAGACAGTTAATCTTTTTATGAACATATCGAATAATAGCTGCATTACAAGCCGGATCGGTCAAAGCAAGCTCAGGTTTACTTATCCAGCTTTTTCCCTGATCCTTAGAAATATGCACATATCGTATACCTGGTGAATTCACACGGGAATTGACCATCCAGGAACCTTCATTCAACTCTATAATTTTTGATTCATCTGCCGGTTTTATTGGTGTATCCCGCAAAAACCAGGTCTTTCCATGATCATTGGATCCAAAAACAAACACACCGTGTTTCAGGTTTACCAAAGTATGTAATAAAACACCCGTAGCAGTTTGAGTGCCTTTTCCGGAAGTGATAAATTTAAAATCGCCATGCCATTCCGGCTTACTGATCTGTGGGGTAATATCTTCCGGTTCCGACCAGGACTCCCCATTGTCTGTACTTTTAAGAACATGCAGGTAGTAAATATCCTTCTCTTTATTCAGATCCATGTAATTATAAAACATGAAGATTGTACCTGTTTTATTATCATTTATAAAAGAAGGATCTGATGCTGATTTTCCTGATGGATAATCGACCAGTGTGCGGATATCTGTCCAGGTTTTACCATTATCCCTGCTCTTTCGCATTACAATATTAATATTATCATTTGCTTTGAGATCTGCGCATGAAGGTCCTCTTTCATCTATTGCAGCAATCAGGTCGCCATTACTGACCAGCACCAAAGCAGGGATTCGAAAACAAGCAACATTGCTTTTCATTTTCACATTAAAAAGATCAAGTTGTTGCAGACCGTTTACAATGCCCGGGATGGGTTGCTGGGCTTTAAGAATTGTAGCTGCAAGCAGAAAAAAAGAAAGAAAATACTTCATATATTTTGATATGTTTTCGATTAATATATGACCTGAATTTAAATGTAATAAACATGTTATAGAATTAAAATCTTGAACAATCGGCAATTTGAGAACCTTTTCTGATTATTTGAAAGAAATTTCCCGTGGAAATGCCTGTCCTTAAAAATCTTGATTTATATTGGAGAATAATTAGCATTAATTAAACAATGAGAAACAGCAAAACAAAATTTTCTTTTTTAAGCATTCTGAGTTTCCTAGTAGCATTCAGCAGTATGACATCGAGTGCTCAGGAGATCGACCTTTTACTGAAAGGTGGTCGGGTAATTGACCCCAAAAACAAGATAAATGCCATAATGGATGTGGCCATTACTGCTGGAAAGATAGTCAAAGTAGCAGCAAATATCCCGGCTAATTCAGCTAAAAAAACTGTTGATGTGAGTGGTTTATATGTAACCCCGGGCATCATCGACATGCACGCACACGTATTTCAGGGGAATGACCTTGGATCATACATTGCCGACGGACAAACCGCAGTTCCGGCAGATGCCTTTACATTCAGGGCAGGTGTTACTACAGTGGTGGATGCAGGATCTTCAGGCTGGAGAAACTTTCGTCGTTTTAAGGAGCAAAGTATCGACCGCTCACAAACCCGTATTCTTGCGCTTTTAAATATAACCGGAAACGGAATGTATGGCCGTTTTGAGGAGCAGGACAAAGCAGATTTCAATCCTGAGATGACTGCCTATATGATCACAAAGCTCTTTCCAAAGATCATTGTTGGTATCAAAGCTGCACATTACTGGGGTGATTTCACTCAGGTTGACCGTGCCGTAGAAGCCGGTAAACTTGCTAAAGTCCCTGTAATGGTTGATTTCGGTGAACATCAGCCAACCAATTCTATAAAATCATTGTTCCTTGAGCATCTTCGCCCCGGCGATATCTTCACACATACCTTTGCTTACGGACCAAAAGACCGTGAGACGGTGGTAGATGATGAGGGAATAGTAAAGCCTTTTATTTTTGAAGCTCAGAAAAGAGGGATATTATTTGATGTTGGTCATGGTGGTGGTGCTTTTTTCTGGCGCCAGGCGGTTCCTGCGATCAAACAGGGATTCAAACCAGATGTAATCAGTACTGATCTTCACTCAGACAGTATGAATGGTGGAATGAAAGATATGGCAAATGTGATGTCTAAATTCCTGAATATTGGGCTTACACTTGAAGAAGTGATTGAAAAATCTACTGCAAGTCCGGCAAGAGTAATCAACAGACCCGACCTTGGTAATCTGAGCGTTGGTGCTGAAGCAGATGTAGCAGTATTCAGCGTAAAGAAAGGTGAATTTGGATTTACTGATGTAAGAAGAAATGTTCTGAAAGGAACACAGAAAATGGATGCAGAATTAACCATTCGTGCGGGTAAAATCGTTTGGGATCTGAATGGTGTTAGCGGTCCAATCTGGGATTCCCCACAGGCAATAACAAGATAATTTATTTAAAGTCCCCAAATATTAAACGAATGCAAGTATTTTTTAAAACAGCAAAGAATCTGTCGCTTTTATTACTAATCGCCTTTTTTGCAACAACTGTTAAGGCTCAGGAAATTGATCTATTGCTCAAGGGCGGACACGTAATCGACGCCAAAAACAAAATCAATGGTAAAATGGATGTTGCCGTTAAAGACGGTAAGGTTTTTCGTGTAGCTGCGGATATTCCGGCGAGTTCAGCGAAAAAAACAGTCAATGTCAGCGGACTTTATGTAACACCGGGACTACTTGATATTCACGGACACGTATTTCACGGTACTGAAACTAATTACTTAAGCAATAGCCTGGATGCTCTTCCACCAGATGGATTCACTTTCCGTGCGGGAGTAACTACTGTTGTAGATGCCGGTGGTGCAGGATGGAAAAACATTGAATTATTTAGAAAGAACATTGTTGAGCATTCTAAAACTCGCGTACTTGCATTCATGAACATTGTAGGAGGGGGAATGCGTGGTACCGAGGCTTATGAGCAGGATGAAACCGATATGGATGCTAAACTCACTGGTGCCATTGCACTTAAGAATAAGGATATTGTCGTTGGAATCAAACTTGCACATTATATCGGTCACGACTGGGAACCCACAGACAAAGCAGTAGAAGCAGGAAGACTTGCCAGTATTCCGGTGATGGTGGATTTTGGAAAATCACTTCCTCCCCTACCTCTTGAGGATCTATTGTTAAAACATTTACGCCCGGGTGATATATTAACGCATGCTTACCGTTACGATCAGGAATTTGACAAAAGCGGAAAAATGATCGAGCATAAACAAGCTATTGTTGATGTAAAAACCAAAAAAGTTAAGCCATTTGTTTGGGAAGCACGCAAAAAAGGCTTGATTTTCGACGTTGGTCATGGTGGCGGAAGCTTCAACTGGAGTCAGGCGGTTCCCGCTATGGAGCAGGGTTTCCACCCAGATGTATTAAGTTCTGACCTTCACACCGGCAGTATGAATGCAGGTTTCAAAGATATGGCAAACCTGGCCTCTAAGTTTCTGGTCTTAGGTATGCCTCTGGCCGATGTTATTGCCGCATCAACCTGGAATCCTGCCAAAGTCATACAGCGTACCGAGCTCGGCAACCTGAGTGAAGGAAGCGACGCTGATATTGCAGTATTCAGACTTAGAGAAGGAGATTTTGGATACATTGATGCCAGTGGAATGGCATTGAGAGGAAAACAAAAACTGGAAGCAGAATTAACTTTACGCAGTGGTCGTGTAGTTTGGGATCTGAACGCATTGAGTGCTCCATTAGCAAAATAATAATGAATAGAAATAAATCTATACAAGCAGGCAGATCCGTATTATTCGCGATCTGCCTGTCTGTTTCTGCCCAATTTGCATTTGCGCAGGAAATCGACATTTTACTGAAAGGCGGACATGTAATTGACGCAAAAAATAAAATCAGCGCGAAAATGGATGTTGCTGTGAGCAATGGTAAAATCCTGAAAGTTGCGCCAAACATTCCTATTGCCGGAGCCAAAAAAGTGGTGGATGTGAGCGGGATGTATGTGAGTCCGGGTTTGATCGATATCCATACTCATGTTTTCACCGGACCGAATGCAGGTTTCGGGCATGGCTCATCCAGCGTAAAACCCGATGATTTCACTTTTCGTGCCGGTATTACTACGGTTGTAGACGCCGGAACATCGGGTTATAAGACCTTCCCCCTATTTAAGGAGCAAATCATTGACCGTTCACGCACCCGGGTCCTTGCCTATCTGAATGTATTTGCACCGGGAATGGTGGGTACATCTGCTGAACAGGAAGACATGAAGGCTCTGGATATTGAAAAAGCCGATGAGACAATCAAAAAATATGCGGATCATATTGTCGGAGTAAAGATCGGGCATTATTCGGGTAAGGACTGGAAACCTTTTGATGCTGCAGCCTCACTGGCGCATGTAAATAATCGTCCTCTGTTCGTTGAATGCCATATTACAGAGTTTTCGCTCGAAGATCAACTGTACCACATGAAAGCCGGTGATATCATTACCCATGCCTATGAGAATGTTTCAGAACGTATGCCGGTTGTTGATGAGAACGGAATAGTTCGTCAATTTGTGCTTGATGCCCGTAAGAAAGGAATTTTATTTGATGTGGGTCATGGTGGTGTTGGTTTCTGGTTTAACCAGGCTGTGCCGGCAATAAAGCAGGGTCTTGCTCCCGATACTTTCGGAACCGATATGCACCATAACAGTGTCAATTCGGGCATGAAAGATATGCTTAACCTGATGTCGAAATACCTGAATATGGGCATGCAGACTGAAGATATTATCCAGCGCGCAAGTTGGGGTGCAGCTACTGCCATTAAACGCCCTGATCTGGGTAATTTAAGCGAAGGTGCGGTGGCAGATATTGCGGTGATCAAAGTTCTGGATGGCAAATTTGGATTCCTTGACGCAGCCGGCTTTAAGCTGGAAGGCGATAAAAAATTTCAAGCTGAAATGACCATCCGGGACGGAAGAATTGTATGGGATTTGAACGGGATTGCAGGGGTGCCATGGAGTAAGGATTTGAAGTAAGATTCAAAATTGAAAATATTATAAAAAGACTCTGGGAACGGGACCTTTTTGGATAAGGATGAAGGTTCCGCCACAATTTTAATTGATTTGGTGGGCTTGTGTGTGGTTTTAATATTATATTACAATATAGTTGCAAACCTTTAAACAACGGGACAGAACAAACTCGAAAAGTTAAATACTAACCAACAAATAATTGGTTTACGAACAATGAATGTGGAGCAGAAACCAAATTAATATCGAATTTTAAAGAAGGTTCAATTCTCGAACTTGCATTATGAATTCGGAATGAAATTTGCCAACCTTCACTTAATGTCACCAACAGAGTAGTTTTAGAATTATCTTGATAAACAACCTCAATTAATCTATTTGGTAATTTTAAACGTTGAATTTTAAACTTCGGTTTTATATTTTCAAAAGGCAAATTTAAAGTTCCATGTAAATTATACGCTTGGATTTCGACCTTGTTTTTTCCCTTTATAATCTTATAAAAATCTTGGTTTCCAATCAAATATTCTACTAATTTCTCAGCAACAATCGCAGGATTCTCTTTATCAAGTTGAAGTAATTCGTTTTTGAAAGCATCAAGAACTGGTATATAGACCGAATTATGGTGATTTCCAAGAGTACTCCATTTTTGTGTGGCTTTACTCGCAGTTCGTATTGTAGCCAAATTATCAAAAATTGGTTTAACAAAGCATATTCAAATGCTTTACCGTTAATGGCTTGACTTGGAACTTTAGGCATTAACAGGAATATTATTAATTATTTCAGCCATCCTTTTGTTAAGGGCGAAACTTTAAATAATTTGGGCGTGTCCCTACGGGTCGGGCTATCCGTTACAATCTTTTTGCAAAAAAAACAAAAAGGATTTTCACTTCTATCCCTCACGCAAATGCAGAATGGAAATTAATATCCGATAAGTAAAATTCCTTTTAAAGGAAGATGAAGACGATTTGATATATAAAGAGTTTCCAAAAAAGTATGGATAATCTCAAAATCTTTATGTTTACGATAAACGTTTCTAACTACAATAACTAGATATTCTACCTCGAACATCATACAAGCTTGAAATATATCCTTTAAAAATTGATTATTTTCAGTTGCTCTTCCAGCTTCTATTTCAATCACTATCTTACCATCTGCACTTACAGCATCAGCGTTAAATGACTTATCGATTTTATTATCGTAACCAAATAATACCGGTACGCTTATTTTTTTTTCTACTGTTTTTCCTGTTTCACAAGTAAAATCAATTTTCTCTAAATGTGGTCTAACAACCTCTAGAACATCGTTACTTGATAGGTTAAATTCAGACGATTTAATATTTTGATATTCTATCTCAAAGCAAGATATTACAGCTTGTATTTCTTTGGTAATTCCTTGTGAGCGAGGAAAAAATTGAAATCTTATCATATTGCTTGTAAGGTAACTAATTTTATTAAATCCTTTTCAGCCCATTCAATTTCATGTTCTTCTACAAAAAAATATATTTGCTCGTCAATAATTTGTGCTTCTTCTGAAACATAATCGGTTCCATTATTCATCAAAGCATCATTTAAACTTGCAGTTGAAATAAAGAAATAGCCTAAATCAGGTAGTTCAATTTCTCTTATTTTATATTCTTTTTTTTGAAATTCAATTTTATCCATTTTAAGCTACTTTTATAGGAGGTAATTTTAATCCCAAATCCTTACGATATCCAATAAAAAATATTCTTTTTCTATCTTGTGGAACTCCAAAATCAGAGACGTTTAGCAACTGAAAAGACAAATCGTATCCAATTTCTTGAAACATTTGTTTAATATTTGCTAAAGCCTACTTGTGAGCAGGTAAAAGCATTCCTGAAACATTTTCAGCTAAGAAAAATTTCGGTTTTTTATCCGCTAAAATTCTCATGAATTCATAGAAAAGCTGACCTCTTTTATCTGCAATTCCTCTTTTAGAACCTGCTTCTGACCAACTTTGACAAGGTGGCCCTCCAATAATCCCATCACAATCAGGAACTTCATTTGAAGGAATATCGACTATACTTCTTCTATCTAAAATTGTGTTTTTATGGTTCTTTTCGAAGGTTTCCCAAATCTCTTTATCATATTCGTTTGCCCATATGACATCGAAACCAGCATTTTCAAAACCTAAATCAAGACCACCAGCACCAGCGAAAAAAGAAACGACTTTCATAAACTAAAAATTTTAGTAATAAAGGTAAGGAATGAAATTCAATCACAACAAAAAGATTTTCAACATTCCAAAATTTTACAAGTTGATAATCAAAATGCTGTATATAATGAAAATTATGACTAATCGATTAAATGATTATTAGCATTAAGACCACCCTGCTATTCGACATACTCCGCAGGGCATGTCGAAAAAATAGATAAATTTGATTTCTATTAAAAATCCCCAAAACAAAATATATTTAACATAATTCCCAATTTGGGAACTTTTTGTATCTTTGTCTAAAGATTAGCGTGTGAGAATAATTGTGAAGAAAATATTGCGGGAGTTTTGGGAGAAGCATACTGACAGTCAGCAACAATTAATTTCATGGTTTTGGGAAACCAGTAATGTTATTTGGAAATCTCCTGCAGACATAAAAAGAGAATACCCAAGTGCTAGTTTCTTAAAGGATAATCGGGTTATTTTCAATATCAAAGGAAACAAATACAGGCTGATAGTTAGAATAAATTATGATTACCAGATGGTTTGGATACGCTTTATTGGAACACATTCCCAATACGACAAAATTGATGCAGCAAAAATTTAATGCATATGACCATTAAGCCAATAAAAACAGAAAAAGATTACCTGGAGGCACTTGAACGCCTTGAATTGATCTTTGATTCAAAAAAAGGCACAGCCCAGGGTGATGAATTGGAAATACTGGGTATCCTGATTGAGAAATATGAGGATGAACACTTTCCTATAGGGTTCCCGGATCCAATTGAAGCAATAAAGTTTCGAATGGAACAAATGGGATATACTCAATCAGACTTGGTGAAGCTTATTGGTTTGAAGAGCCGGGCTAGCGAAATACTAAACAAAAAAAGGAAACTGACGCTGGAAATGATCAGGCTTTTGAATGATAAGCTTAAAATTCCAACGGAAGTGCTAGTTCAAGCGTACAATTAGGCTTACTCAGCTGTTCGACATGTTCCGCAGGGCATGTCGAACAGCTGAGATAAATTTGATTTCTAATCAAACTAGCAAAAAACAAACCTATTAATCTTCTCTTAATTCTGCATAATCTTAGATTGATTGTTGCTAACATTCATGCCCATTTCAAGCAAAAATAATTGACTGGGACTAATCAGGATTATAAAACGAGTTGTTTTAAAAACCCCTTCAACAGAACAATTCGGGTTTGAAACCCGAATTATCTATAAATTCGGGATGCCCTGCGGAACATCCCGAACAGCAAAATAGCTATCTCAGAAGCAGGCATCATCAAGAGACCTAAAAAAAGCCTGCAGTTGAATTGCTGTAATGCCTGACTTAAACAAATCCTTTTAATAACTTCGCCCATGCACTTTAGTAAAACACCATGAATTCAAAGTCGGCTATAAGTTCAGGCTCATTTTCCTTTAAAGAATTTTTTGAGTTGGGCTATTGGAAAACAGTTAAGCTATTTTCTAAAAGTCTTACTAAGAATTCTCACTACAAATATTTCTACACCGATAATTTTTCTATCCCTGAAGAATTTTATAATAACAAGATTATTCTGGATATCGGATGTGGTCCGAGAGGATCCCTGGAATGGGCTGATACCGCAAAAGAGAGAATAGGAATGGATCCGCTGGCTGAACAATATCTCAAAATGGGTGCAAAGGAGCACAAAATGAGTTATGTTAAAGCTTATGTTGAGAATATCCCATTTCCAGAAAATTATTTCGACGTGATTTGTTCATTTAATTCGCTTGATCATGTTGAGAATATGGAACTGGCATGTCAGGAAATCAAAAGAACTTTAAAACATAATGGCCTGTTTTTATTGCTGGTAGATATTCATAAGATGCCAACATTAACAGAGCCCCAAACCATGAACTGGAATTTTGTCAGAGAATACTTTCCTGAATTTGAAAT
>CAYHGN010000023.1:0-33967 GCA_964356005.1 uncultured Sphingobacterium sp. | reverse complement strand
ATGTATAATAAAAAAGAGTCTTCAGACTCGCTGCGCTGATAAAATATATTTTATTTGAGTCAAAGACTCCATCCTATTTACAAATCCTTAGAGACGCTGCGCTTCACTCTAAGGACAGGGGGCAATAAAAGGGAGTCTTTCGACTAGTTGATAGAACAAAGCACCGTTTATCCTCTACAAGTACCGTTCACTAGGTATAATTCCCACAATTAATATTCCAAGGTATATTCAGTATTAAGAACAAAAAATTTAGTTAAAATTCGGGTATAAAGTCTTTTTTTATGTCAGATAGAGGGTTTCAGATCAGGGATCAATATGCTGTTCATTTTATTACCTGTTCAGTAGTAGAATGGGTAGATGTGTTTAGTAGAAAAATATATGCAGATATTTTAATAGACAGCTTAAAATTTTGTCAAGAGAATAAAGGACTGAATATTCATGCATGGTGTATCATGAGTAATCACATTCATTTGATAGTATCCACAAATGGTATCACCCGGCTTTCTGATGTAATCAGGGATTTTAAAAAATTCAGCTCCTTTGCAATTGTAAAAGCGATAAAAGAAAATCCACAAGAAAGCAGAAAAAAATGGATGCTATGGATTTTTAAAAAGGCAGGTGAGTGGAATAAACGAAATAAAATCTTTCAATTTTGGCAACAGGATAATCATCCGGTTGAATGTTCAACACCGGAAATATTGCTGTCAAGGATGATATATTTACATGAGAACCCTGTTAGAGCAGGATTTGTGAGATTTGAGCAGGATTATTTGTATTCCTCCGGAATTGATTATTATGGAAATGGAAAAGGTTTGATTGCTATTGTTTGTGTGTAAGGAGTCTGAAGACTCCTCAATATTTGATAATCCGTAGAGGCGCTGCGCTAAACTCTACGGACAGATAGGTCTGAAGACTCCTCAATATTTGATAATCCGTAGAGGCGCTGCGCTTAACTCTACGGACAGTTCCAGCGCTGCGCTTAACTCTACGGAAATTTCCTGGAGAATCTATAAATATTTGTTTTGTAACAGATAGTTTTTCACATAATCCTCAACACCTTCTTCCAAACTATAGAATTCAAGGCTATAACCAATAGACCTTAACTTTTCCATATTTGCCTCAGTAAAATACTGATACTTTTCACGGATATCATCAGGTGTGGGAACAAATGAAATGGAGACTGGTTTATCCATTGCATCAAAGGTTTTTGTGGCTAAGTCAAGAAAAGTTCTTGCTTTACCAGTGCCCAGATTATAAATGCCCGAATCCTTGCGGTGATGCATCAGGAAATATAAAACATTGACTACATCTTTGATGTAAACAAAATCCCGCATCTGTTCACCATCCTTAAATTTGGGATTATGGGATTGAAATAATTTCATGGCCCCGGTTATTTTAATCTGATTGAACGTGTGAAAAATCACCGAGGCCATGCGTCCTTTATGATATTCATTAGGTCCATACACATTGAAAAACTTTAATCCTGCCCAGAAATAGGGTTTCTTCTCCTGCTCTAAGGCCCAGATATCGAAGTCATTCTTGGAATCACCATATGGATTCAGGGGCTTCAGCATTGGAATTTTAGATTCATCATCATCATATCCATGTTCTCCTAATCCGTAAGTAGCAGCAGATGAAGCATAGATAAATGGTAGACCGAATTCGGTGCAAATCTTCCAGATGGTTTTGGAATAATCAAGATTCAAACGGTTGAATAACCCGACATCCATTTCTGTGGTATCAGTACGGGCGCCAATATGGAACACAAACTGTACTTGTAAGTGATTTTCAGGCAGCCATTCTGCAAAAACTTCCCTTTCAACCTTTTTGGAATAGCGTTTACCTTCAAAATTTTTATTCTTGATCTTATTTGAGAAATCATCTACCAGCACAAGGTCATAAAAACCTTCATTGTTTAATTTTTGAACCAAACAACTACCGATAAATCCTGCAGCTCCAGTAATAATGATCATGCTAAATAATTAAGTATTTTGTACAATTATAAGAATAAGTTTTGTTTCGTTTCGGGGATGATATTGACTTTATGTGCCTCCTCAAAGAAGGTTTGAATGGCTTTTCTACCCACCTCACCCAGATCAATAGAAAATTTATTGACATATAAAGCAATATGTTTTTTAATGACTTCGGTACTCATTTCCTGCGAAAGTGAGCGGATAAAATCCATTCCCGATTCGGGATGAGCAAATGCATATTCAACACTTCTTCGAATGACACGGTTTACTTTTTGTTTTACTTCTTCCGGAAGTTTCCTTTTGATCATAATACCCCCTAATGGGATAGGTCCCTTGGTTCGATCCTCCCAAAACTCGCCCAGATCAATGATTTTTTTCAGACCTTTATCCTGGTATGTAAAGCGATTTTCATGGATGATAACACCCAAATCTATCTGATGGTTCAATAAGGCCGATTCAATTTCGAAAAATTTCATCTCAATCTTATTTTTTGCCTCCGGAAATGCCAGACTAAGGAGGAAATTGGCGGTGGTGTACTTTCCGGGTATACCGATGCGGAGGCCAGAAGTCTGAGGTCTGACGTCTGAGGTCTGAGGTCTGAGACTTTCCATGTCCATAGTTGAATATTCCACTTGATTACAAATCAGCAAAGGGCCTACCCCGAAGCCCAGAGCACTTCCTGAGGGTAGTAAAACATAATTTTCAGTTAGGTAAGCATAAGCATGATAGCTCAATTTGGTTATGTCAAGTTCCGATCTGAATGCCTTTTGATTGAGTGCCTCCACATCATCATAGCTTACTTCAAAACTAAGCCCCTCAATGTCGATTTTCTGATGGATCATCGCATCAAAAATGAAGGTATCGTTTGGGCAAGGAGAAAATCCGAGGCTCAGTTTCATGAGTTGAAAAATTGAATGAGTGTATCGTTCAGGTTTTTTATTGCAAGTTCGATTTGCCAGTTGTCACGATTGCGGCGTTCAACAACATTTGAAATTGCCCGGATCTGTATACCTGGTATGCCTGCCTTTTCGCAGGCATAGAAAAATGCCGCACCTTCCATTGTTTCAATCTGCGGATGAAACCTATTGACAAACTCGGCAATTGACCTTTCATTGCCATGAACCTTATTTACTGTAACTGCTCTCACTTTTTTGAGTTGATCATAATACGGGAATCCGGACAAAGAAGCGGCAGAGAACAGGCTCTTACCCAAGCCAATTGCATCAGCATTTAGAAAATCAGTGCCGTCTTCAGCTCCGAACTCTGCGAGGGTATCTTCTGATACCCGACACAAATCACCCGGCTGAATTGCCGGATCGAAACTGCCCGCAATACCTGCATTAATAGCCAGATCGAATACTTTTTCAGCACAATAGCTGCCCATTGCAAAGGCTGTAGCGACCATCCCAACACCGCTAATCAGAACGCTCAGGCGATGTGTTCCGATACTCTTGTCCCGGACAGGAAATTTATTGAATTCATAATGAAACAGAAATGGTTCTATCTCGGCCTGAGTGGCGGACACAAGAAGTATATTCATTAAGCGAAGTTACGCAATTCGCTTAATTTGTCATTAAGGCATTTTTTGTTTGAGTATATTTGTATTTTAATTTATTGAAAATGATATATATTACCCGAAGAGAACGATTTAATGCTGCACATAAGCTTTTCAGAGAGGAATGGAGCGATGAACAAAATCTCGAAGTATTTGGAAAGTGCTCCAATCCAAACTGGCATGGACATAATTATGAACTTTTTGTCACGGTGAAGGGAGAGATTAACCCTGAAACAGGTTTTGTAATTGACCTGAAAGAATTAAAAAAGATTATCACAGTTTATGTAACTGATGTTTTAGATCACAAAAACATCAATCTTGATGTGAATTTTATGAAAGGCAAAATGGCTTCAACCGAAGTCCTTGCAGTAACAATTTTTGAGGTACTTAAACCTCATGTCGAAAAGCAGGGAGCTATGTTGCATTCCATAAAATTATATGAAACAGAAAACAACTTTGTAGAGTATTTCGGTTAATATTGCCGGAATTGGGATAAAAAAAATGGGAATAAAAAGTAATAATACAGAGAACGAAAAGATTGATGGCTATGTCAAGATTGATAGATACGATCAGGAAAGGATCGAGCGTATCGCATCTCATTATAAGGCAATATTAGCTGATCTGGGTGAAGATCCAGCTCGTGAAGGACTTCAGCAAACGCCCATCCGTGTAGCAAAGGCCCTTCAGTTTCTCACACATGGTTATGATGCAAAGCCTGAAGAAATTTTGCGAAGTGCAATGTTTAAGGAAGATTATAGCCAAATGGTAGTGGTTAAGGATATTGAAGTATTTTCAATGTGCGAACACCATATGCTGCCCTTTTTTGGTAAGGCTCATATTGCCTATATTCCAAATGGTCATATTGTGGGCCTCAGTAAAATTCCGAGGGTTGTAGATGCATTCGCACGACGTTTACAGGTTCAGGAGCGCTTAACTAACGAAATCCGTGATTGTATTCAGGATACTCTAAATCCTGCGGGTGTAGCAGTAGTGATAGAATGTAAACATCTTTGCATGTCGATGAGAGGTATACAAAAACAGAACTCAGTTACCACTACTTCTGCTTTCACAGGGGCATTTGTTAATGAAACAACACGTTCAGAATTTTTAAGACTAATTACTGCAAGTTTGAGTTAAAATAATTTAGTCAAAAGAAATAATTTAATACTTTTAGCCTCAAGGGCAGTTATCAGATATGAAATCATATATTTTTCCAGGGCAGGGTGCCCAGTTTGCAGGGATGGGTAAGGATCTTTACAATCATTCTGAAGCGGCCAGAAATTTATTCGAAAGTGCCAATGAGATACTTGGATTCAGGATTACGGATATTATGTTTGAGGGTACTGATGAGGATCTGAAGCAAACGAATGTAACTCAGCCAGCCATATTTCTTCATTCTGTGATTCTTGCTAAAGAATTGAAAAGTGAATTCCAGCCCGATATGGTTGCAGGTCATTCGCTGGGTGAATTTTCTGCACTGGTTTCTGCAAAGGCTCTAACCTTTGAAGATGGTTTACGGTTGGTCAGTGCCCGGGCTAATGCGATGCAAAAGGCCTGCGAAATCAGACCTTCCACCATGGCAGCTATTTTGGGGCTTGATGATTTTACAGTTGAAGATATTTGTTTACGGATCAGTGATGTGGTTGTACCTGCCAACTATAATTGTCCGGGTCAGTTGGTTATTTCGGGGACTATTGAGGGTATTGACAAGGCTTGCGAGTTATTATTACAAGCCGGAGCAAAAAGAGCAGTAAAATTGAATGTGGGTGGGGCTTTTCATTCCCCATTAATGGAGCTTGCGCGGGTTGAACTGCAAATGGCAATTGAGAACACTGAAATTAATGAGCCTATCTGCCCTATTTATCAGAATATTGACGCAAAACCGTACACTGATGTAGCTAATATTAAACATAATCTTATTTCGCAGTTAACCGGGGCTGTACGCTGGACACAAACCATAGAAAAAATGCTTTATGATGGAGCAACTTCATTTACTGAAGTCGGACCGGGCAGTGTATTGCAGGGTCTGGTTAGGAAGGTTAATCGCAGTATACCAACATTTAGTGCTGATATTCAGAATTAATCATTCAAATTTTTCCAAAAGGGTCTGATTTTTGTTGATTAAAGTTTTTAAGCTTTTTACCTAATTCATCACCTTTGAGCGGGAATTTAAAAATTCGGCTTCTACTCCTTTTGCTGGCCATTGGCTTTGCATGCACCGCTTTAACCATTAATTATACTATTCAGGAAGACGAGGTGCTTAGCCTTGAAGCGCGGAAGGTCGAACGACGTCTTCACAGAAAAGAGAAATTAGTTAATCAGTTATTAAATAATGTAGCTGTACGCGATTCATTAAAAAATATCAATAGGAATGGAGAATGGGCTCAATTTATAATTTCTGAGTTTAGTGGTAAAGAAGATATCTATATCCAGACTTTTGAAAAGGGAAAACTTAGTTTTTGGAGCGGAATCCGGATCGTATTAGAAACAGATAGTTTGCTAAGGGAGGGCAACACATTTATTCATTGGAAGAATGGATATTATGAAGCAGTCAAAAAGTCCTGGGCAGATTTCTCTGTTATCTGTTATATTCCGGTGATGTCTAATTATCCCTATCAGAATGAATATTTAAAGAATACCTTTTCACCAGACATTTTATCGTCGAACACTCTTGATATAGCCAGTTTGAATGATAAGGATGTATTTAATATCCGCAATCTGAGCGGCAAATATTTGTTTTCTGTAAAACTAAGAGTGCCGCCCTCCAATTCATTTTACAGTTATCTTGAGTTATGGATGTGGGCACTTGCTGCCACTTTTGCTCTAATCTTTTTGACCCATCTTTGTGTTTCTATTGCTAATAATGGCAATGTTGGCTTTGCTGTTCTTTTATTGTTTAGTTCTGTTCTAACTTTCAGACTGATTGATCTGCAAAACAGGTTGGTAAGCAGGTATTTTGATATTGAACTTTTCGACCCTAAGCATTACGCCTCGAGTTATTTCTTTCCTTCTATTGGAGAATTCTTTCTGAATATCTTGTCTGTTACCTGGGTATTTGTATTTATTTATTCATATCGTAATAAAATATTAGGTTCGGTTGCTCCATTAAGCAAACTCAAAAGCTATATTTTGATATTTGCGGTGGGTCTGTTTGTATGCACCAGTGCCTATGTTATCGATTATTTGTTTAATGGACTGGTAACGAATTCGAATATCAACTTTGATGTAAGCAATGTTCTAAATTCTACCTGGTTAAGCTGGTTTGGATTTCTGATATTCTGCTTTGCAATTCTGAATCTATACCTGATTATATCATTTTCTCTTGAATTGATATCAAGATTGAACATCAACGAGATGGAGCGATTCCTCATTTTTGCAGGAACCCTGATATTAACTACTCTTTATCATATTCTTTTCACTGACTTTTCGATTTACTTTCTTTTATTCGCTTTAATAGTCTTTCTGGCTGGAAAAGCTTATTTTAAGTCAGAGGGAAGGATAAAAGCCGGAACTTTGGTTGTTTGTATATTGATATGTGCCCTGATTGGTTCATTGAAATTATCAAAATATCAGTCTGTCAAAGAACAGGAAAGCCGGAAGATTCTGGCCGGGAAACTGGAATCATCAGTCGATCCAAATGCCATTCTTTTATTTTATAATCTGGAAAAGGAAATCATCAGCGATAAATTTATTGTCGATTATTTCAATGATCCCTTATCAAGTCATAGTGCCTTGAGTAACAGGTTAACAAAATTGTATATGGCTGGTTATTTATCCAGATATGATTTTGAGAGTTTTGAGTACAATGAAAATGATGAGTTTTTTCAGGGTGATAGAGGAATCCCGCTGACTAATTTCAAAAATATGGTCCTTAGGGGCTCTGTAAAAGTTACAGAATATTTTTATCAGAGAAGTAACACGTTTGGCTTTAAACAATACTTTGCACTATTGCCGATAATTGAGAATAATAATAAGATAGGGACTTTGGTTTTACAACTCAATTCTAAAAGACTTAATGAAGTTGGTGAATTCCCTGAACTTCTGATTGATGGAAAGATAAAGGAGGATCTTCAGCTCAAAGATTATTCCTATGCTTATTACAGTGATGGACGCTTACTAAACCAACATGGGAATTATGTCTATAATTTGGTAAACAATGAATTTCGTGGAAAAAACAGAGAGTTTGTATATGTTGATAATTCAGAGAATGCCCGGCAATACAATCATCTGATTTTTCAACCAAATCCCCGAAAACTTGTAATTGTCAGCCGTGAAATAAACAGTCTGTTTACTCAGCTCGCTTCGGTTTCATTCATTTTTTTAATCTTGTTATTATTTTCAGGTTTATTATATGTTTTGCAACTAACCTGGAACAGTTTACAAAATTATAATATCAGTTTTCGGAATTTCAGGTGGACACTGCTAATTTCATCCAACAGAATGCTATATAAAACGAGGATACAATTATCCATGGTTTCTGCAGTAGTGATTACACTTTTGATAACCGGTATAATCACTTTTTACAATATTAGTCAGCAATACAGAGATCAGCAGGAATACACGGTTTTGGATAAAGTATCCAAAATTTCCTCGGGTATCAACAAGCAGATTGTGGATATGGGGATGCCAACTCCCGATGAGCAGGCAGAAGTTGCATTCAATAACTTAGCCGATCTAAATGGTGTAGATTTAAATTTGTTCGATACCAAGGGTAGGCTCCTGCATTCTACTCAACCTAAGATCTATGAGAATGGTCTAATTGCCCCTCATATGAATGCCCTGGCTTATTTATATCTTAACAGGTTACAGAAATCTGAATTTATAAACAGAGAGCGAATTGGAAACTTGTCTTTTATATCAGCTTATGTACCTCTTCGGAACAGTAAAAGCGAGGTTATAGCTTATTTGGGACTCCCATATTTTTCAAATGAAAAGGATTATCAGGATCGGATAGGCATATTTATTAATGCTTTAATAAATGTTTACGCACTGGTATTTGTGGCTATTGGATTTTTTGCTGTATTTGTTGCAAGTCGTATCACAAGTCCGCTAACCTTGATACAAAAACTTCTTCGTGATACTAAAATTGGAGCAAAGAATGAGCATATCAGTTGGAAGCGGAACGACGAAATTGGAAATCTGATCATTGAATATAACACGATGATATCGGCACTTGAAAAAAGTGCACAGAAGCTTGCACGATCAGAACGTGAATCAGCCTGGCGTGAAATGGCTAAGCAGGTAGCTCATGAAATCAAGAATCCGCTTACTCCACTTAAGCTTGGAGTTCAACTATTGGAGAAATCCTGGAAAGAAAAGGATCCCAAATTTGAAGCTAAATTTGAACGGTTCACCAAATCATTTATGGAGCAAATAGAAAGTCTTTCACATATCGCGTCGGAATTCTCCAACTTCGCTAAAATGCCTGAAACCAAGCTGGAACAGGTAAATCTGAATGAGATAATAGAGCAATCCATTATACTTTACAGGCAACATGATCAAACGACCATTCACTTTGAAAATACTTCAGGGAGAGATATTATTGTCAATGCTGACAGGGATCAAATATTAAGATGTTTTAATAATTTAATTAAAAATGCCATCGAAGCCAGATCGGATAAAAGACATTGTATTATTGACATCCTGCTCTATCTTAGGTCGGGTTCGATACGTATTGAGATAAAAGATAATGGAACCGGTATGCATACAGAACTCGAAAGGAAAATTTTCATACCTAATTTTACTACGAAAAGCTCGGGTACCGGACTTGGACTTGCATTTGTGAAACAGGCAATAGAAAACATTGATGGGAACATCACATTTGATACTGCACCGGATATTGGTACAACATTTTATATAGAAATACCTTCAATTTAGTTTCAGAGTAAGAAGTTTGCATAAATCAATCAGGTGATCAGCGAATCGCCCATTTATCTCAAACTAACAGATCCTTTTCCCATGGTATATCCATCGGCGTAGAGTATTACTGTGTAGAGCCCTTTTTGGTATATTCTGTCATCTAACCAATCTATGGTGTAGCTCTTTTCGTCATTTGCAAATTCTATGGCAGTCTTATAGGAATATTGTAATTCTTCATCATCAGAAACAAACACTCCTCCATTATTAGCAATTACCAGATTGCCGCTGGGGTCAATCACCCTCAAAAAAATAGTGTGAATTCCTTTTTCAGCCAATGGATTATTTACAAGTGAAAAGCTTATTCTTAGCTTATCGGTTGTACTGGCCCGGGTAACCACACTTTCTTTGCCATTATTTCGAACATTAAGGGCTGTAATTGAAATATTTCCTGATTTTATAGCAGCCGCAGCCTGTACTTTGGTATATAACTCCTCATTTTGCTTTTCAAGTTCATTGGCCTTGGTACTTACTGAGTCTACAGCCGACAAGAGTTCATTTCGCTCACTCGTCAGGTCTTGATTTTGTTTTTTCAGTTCATTAATTTCGGTTGAGTATTTGGAAACAAAATATCGGAGTTGTTTTATCTCTTCCTGTGCCTTTGCGAGTTGACCTTGTGTGAGTTGACCCTGTTTGAGGGCATTTCTTAATTCATCAATCTTTTCTCTTGCTATTTCCTGTTCTTTCTGCATTTCTTCTGAAAGATTCAGGTTATTGCTTGTTGCATTGTCCAATTCAGCTTCAATTTTGTCAATTTCAGTCTGCATTCTGGTTTTTTCATCACTTACCGTAACGATACGGTCATTAGCTTTCTTGTCCTTGAAAAATAAATAGGTGTTTGTTCCTAATAAAGCAAGAATTACAGCAACCAAAAAATAAATTTTATTCGAGTCCTTTCGGATTGGCTGCTCCTGTTCCGGGTTTTCCATATTCAAATATCTGGTTAACGAAAATTACACATTTTTTGGTATTGTTTATCCATATTGTTTCCCAAAATACAATAATGCAATTAATTAGAATAATTATCTTTACCCGCTAAACGTTCCTCTTATACATGGTAAAAAAAATAATTTTCTTTCTCGCTTTCCTTATCGCTATTCCTGTCTATTTAAGATCTCAAATTAAATCTGATCCCAAACGAGAATTCAGGGGGGTTTGGGTAGCAACGGTTGCTAATATCGACTGGCCATCTAAGCCAGGATTAAGTTCTGAAATACAGAAGGCTGAGTTGATCCTCATCTTTGATGATCATCAAAAAAGTGGGATCAATGCAATAATGTTGCAAATAAGGCCTGCTACTGATGCATTTTATGGAAGAGGCCGTGAATTGTGGAGCCGTTTTTTGACCGGAACCCAGGGCAGAGCCCCCATTCCTAATTATGATCCCCTTGATTTTGCAATTGAAGAAGCTCATAAGCGGGGTATGGAGCTTCATGCCTGGTTCAATCCATATCGTGCAACACATAATCTTATTGATGCACATACTGCAGCAAACCATATAAGCAAACAAAAACCAGAATGGTTCTTTACTTATGGGGGTAAAAAGCTTTTTAATCCCGGACTGCCTGAAGTACGTCAATATATTGTTAGTGTAATTATGGATGTAGTTAGAAATTATGACATTGATGGTGTACACTTTGATGATTATTTTTATCCTTATCCGGAAGCGCAGCCACTCAGGGATAGCGAAACTTATTACAAATATGGTAGTGCATTTAAAAATATTGATGACTGGCGTAGAAATAATGTTGATACACTGATACATACTCTATCTGACAGCATTCATAATGCTAAAAAGCATGTCAAGTTTGGTGTTAGCCCTTTTGGTATTTGGCGAAACAAATCTCAGGATCCTGATGGCTCTGAAAGTAATGGTTTTGATGGTTATGGTAAACTCTATGCCAATGCCCGGAAATGGGTACAATCGGGCTGGCTTGATTATATAAATCCGCAGATTTATTTTCCTTTTGGTTATCAGGTGGCCCCATATGATAAGTTGCTGGATTGGTGGAGCAATAATACTTTTGGTAAGCATTTATATGTGGGTCAGGGTGTTTACAGGACATTAGAAAACCGGCCTGGATGGAGTGACAGGTCGCAGATACCGAAACAGATCAGGTATTTGAGAAATAATAGGAATACTCAGGGAAGTGTCTTTTTCAGCTCAAAATCAGTTACCAATAATATGGCAGGAGTAAAAGATTCTCTTCGCAGAGATTTTTATCGTTATCCTGCCCTTCAACCTGCAATGGCCTGGCTGGATAATGTAAAACCCAATGTTCCTACAGTGCTGACAGCGAAAACCGTAGCAAAGGGTGTAGAATTAAGCTGGCAAGCACCTGTTATTGCAAGTGATGGCGATAAGGCTTTTGGATATGTAATATACAGGGTTAACCGGGGCGAAAGAATGGATATTGAACAAGCCCATCACATTTTGAAGGTTTCGTTTAAAGCATCAGAAACAATATTTACAGATACCTTAGTTAATCCTAATCGAAGTTATACTTATGTGGTTACTGCAATAGACAGACTTAAGAATGAAAGTCAGGCTTCAAATGCAGTTACTGCAGGTCCACGATTCTAAGTTTTGTTTCTAGTATAAAAAAATGCCGTTCAGATTAACGAACGGCATTTTTTTTAGAGATCTTATTTCTCAGGAAGTAACACCATCCTGATGAAATTATCAGGGTTTAGGCGGTACTGAACTGTTGCTTTCAGGGCTTCAGGGCTTAACTCCTTCAAGGATTCAAGATAGCTTAAAACCTGTTTTGGCTCATCTCCATTTTGAAGCTGATTGGTCAGATAGCCCAGCCAGAAACCGTTATCCTTGAGCTGTGTTTCTGTAGTACGGGTTTCTTCGGCGATGAATTTTTCAATATCACCTGCAAGGGCACCATTGACTCTGATTTTATTGATTTCATCCAGTGTTGAGCTGATCAGTTTTTCAACATTTTCAGGGGCACAACCAAAAGAGATGTTGAAGGTGTAGCGTCCTTTTGGAAATTTAGTATAGGAGGCACGTGCCCCAACACCATATACACCACCCTCATCTTCGCGCAGGCGTTCGATCAATTTAATTGTCAGAACTTCAGCCAGGGCGTTTAACTGATTATTATGTTTTTCACTCCATGTATAGTCACCGCTGAAAACAAGACGAACACTTGCTTTTGGCTCCTGACCTTTGTAGATTTTTTTGTCAATTTTACCTGCAGGGATTTGAATTCCAAGATCTCTGGCAGTTTCTTTACGATTGCTGGATGGTAATGAGCCAAGGTATTGTTCAAGCAAAGGTTTGAGTTCCTCAGGCTTAAAACTTCCGACAAATACAAATGTAAAATCACTTGCATCAGCAAAACGATCTTTATAAATCTCAAATGCACGATCAAGGCTTACCTGGTTGATCTTCTCAACAGATGGTCCTGTTCTGCGGACATTGTAATTTCCAAGAATAGCAGCCACAGAATCTGCAAATACACTGTTCGGGTCATTGCCTCTATTTGCAAGTCCGCCTTTTTGCTGAGCAATCAGTCCTTTAAAGGTTTCAGCATCTTTACGTGGTTGTGTGAAATAAAGATAGGTTAGCTGCAGTGCAGTTTCTATATCTTTTGGAGTTGTTGAACCGGAAATTCCTTCATACCTCTCCATAATATATGGGGAAACCGAAACACGTTTTCCGCTTAATAATTTTGGAAGCTGTACAGAATTAAATTCACCCAAACCACCATTTCTGATGATCGCAGTGGCGTACAGGGCAGACTGAAAATCAGCATCGCTGTATAAAGAAGATCCACCTGCACTAAATGCTGAAAAACTGATCTCGTCATTCTTGAAATCGGTTGGTTTCAGAACTACTTTTATGCCATTACTTAATTTAAATTCAGTTACCCCGATCTCAGAAATTTTTGATTCAGAAATAACTTTACCTCCAATTAGTTTTGCAGAAAGCAGTGGCTTATCAGAAACCTGATCTACATATGCACTAATATTGCTTTGTTTTGTGCCACTTATCCAGCTTTCAACTTTAGCCTCATCAGGCAGATTATCTTTATCCTTTTCAGGACCCATGATAATCACATCCCGGTTAACATCGGTGATATACTTTTTTGCGAGGCTATTCACATCAGTAAGGCTAATTCCCCCGGTCATGCTATTAGCCATATTGTATTCATATTCAATACCCGGACTTGCTTCCTGCTCCAGGAAATGACGCAAATACTCGTTTACAAGGCTTTCAGAAGGTGTTTTATCCTTTTCTTTAAAACTTGACTCCATATTGGTCAAATACGATTGCTTGGCACGGTCCAATTCGGTCTGAGTAAATCCGAATCGCTGAACACGTTCAGTTTCAGTCAGTATGGCTTTAAACCCTCTTTCCATTTCTCCCGGTTTCGCTACAACA
This sequence comes from uncultured Sphingobacterium sp., assembly GCA_964356005.1. Lineage (GTDB taxonomy): Bacteria > Bacteroidota > Bacteroidia > Sphingobacteriales > Sphingobacteriaceae > Daejeonella. The sequence continues at coordinate 20,124 of CAYHGN010000023.1, read as the reverse complement.
AATACATTGTACATGTCAAGTCCTGCTAAAAAGGCACTTATATTGGCTCCAGCCTGTAAAAAAGGAGGATCAGCCTGTTTGCTCATATCGGCAAAACGGGTCCCGATCATAGAATTAAAGAGGGATCTTAAAATACTGTTTCTATAATCTATTGTGGTAACCAGCTTAGACTCAGGCTGCTTAATCATTATCTGTGCAACACTAACAGGGAATTCCTTGTCAGTTACTGCCATGAATTGATTTTTATTCAATAAAGAGATTGAATATTTAGTTCGCGGACGTGCCTTTACGGGATTTTTTAGATCAGAGAATTTAGCTTTGATCATTTGTTCCATCGCATTAACATCAATGTCTCCAACAACAATTAGTGCCTGAAGATCAGGACGATACCAATCCTTATAAAATTGTTTAATTGTTTCCGCTGAGAAATTTTTCAATACATCTTCGGTACCGATTGGAAGACGGTCAGAATAGCGCGAATTATTGAAAAGCATAGGAAGATATTTATCCTGCATACGCTGTTGAGCACCTTTTCCTAAACGCTTTTCTTCCAAAACAACTCCTCGTTCCTTATCAATTTCAGCAGGATCTAAAGTGGCATCCTGCGCCCAATCACGCATGATCTGAACCCCATTTTTAAGTACTTCGGGATCATCAGATGGAATTGGAAGCTGATATACAGTTTCATCAAAGCTGGTGTATGCATTCAGATCTGCTCCAAAACGAACTCCTGCCTTTTGAAGGTAATTAACCAGGTCATTCTTAGGAAAGTTTTTTGTTCCGTTAAAACCCATGTGTTCCATAAAATGCGCCAGTCCGCGCTGGTCATCATTTTCCATGATTGAACCAATTTTGTTCGCCAGGTAAAGCTGAACCCTATTTTTAGGTTCAATATTTTTCCGGATGTAATAGGTGAAACCATTTGGAAGTTTACCAATTCTGACTGCAGGATCCAATGGAATGACAACTGAAGGTCTTTTTTTTGTGGCAGCAGGCGATTTGCTTTTTACCACTGTTTGAGCATTTGATACTCCTGTAACAGCAAGCATCACCGCTACCGATAGGGTAAGTACTGATTTATTTAGAAATTTCATTTTTAATTATGGTTTATAATTGGGCAGCAAAATAATAAAAACTAAACCTTAATAATAATGTTTTTGCTGTACATCCACCAAAGGATGACAAGCCAGATTAAAATAAATGTTACTGCACCTGCAAGGGATGCATTAATTGGTGAAAAGTATGGACTGAAGAAGGTTTCATACATCCATTCACGAGAGTTGACTGTTGTTCCATCAGGCATATTGACCTTAATCATGGTCAGAATCCTTGGAATAAGTCCGGAAAGGAAAAACACAGTTATTGCATTTACTCCGTAAACTACAAATGGTTTAGTACCTTTTTTATAGCTCTGAACATCAATTAGCCAGTAACATAAAGCAAGGCCAATAGTTGCAAGTCCGCCGGCATAAAGTACAAAAGAACTTGTCCAAAGTGCTTTATTAATCGGGAAACATAGATCCCAGATCAAACCAAGAATAACAGCTAATATTCCAATGGAAAACATCCATGAAATTTTCACACTTTCTTCTCTGTCTTTACGCTTTAGCCAGGTACCTACAAGCACACCAAAAAGTCCTGTTCCTACCGCTGGAAGGGTACTCAGAATTCCCTCGGGATCCCAGGTTTTAGCTGAACGCCATAAATGTGCTTCTGTAAGTAAGGTTCTGTCAAGCCAGGCGCCAAGGTTAGTTTCTTTTTCAAGATTGGCGAATCCAACTCCTGGAACAGGGACCAGTGTCATCATTGCCCAGTAGGCAATAAGAATACCAATCAATATTTTGAGCTGGGTTTTTGGATTGGTTTTTATAAAAATCAGGGCTGTAATGAAGAACACAAGGGCTATACGTTGCAAAACTCCCGGAATTCGAACTGTTTGGAAGGCTTCCATCGGTTCAGTAAATACTTTTGGGAAAAGGTTTAGAAATAAGCCAAGTCCAAATAATATCAGTGCTCTTTTCAAGGCCGTCACAATCAGTTTCGAATGACTCATGTATCCCTTTTTGTTGCCAAGTGCATAACTGATGGAAACGCCAACGATAAACAGAAAGAAAGGAAAAATCAGATCAGTTGGGGTGCAGCCATGCCATTCAGCATGTTTTAAAGGGGCATAAATGTTTGTCCAGCTTCCCGGGTTATTGACCAGAATCATTGCTGCTACGGTCAGGCCTCTGAAAACATCAAGGGATAATAATCTGGCCGGAGATTGTTGAAGAATAGAAGGTTGCGACATCAGGTTTTTAATAAATGAATATTAAATCTGCATTTTTTTATTTTAATATAAAAGGGTTAAATAATTTTGTGGGTCAGTCAGAACATGCATTCTGTTATCAGGGGCTCTAAATGGAAGGAATCGGGTACTAAAGTTTCTGAGCTAAAACTTTTAAAGCTGTTTCGTCCTTATTTTCTATACTCAGCTGTTTTAATTGCTGCTTCAAATCCTCTGTAATTGCATTATATTTTTTCAGACCATATAAATTCTTCATTTCATTTGGATCCTTTTGAAGGTCGTAGAGCTCCCAGAAATCTTTATGTTCATAAAAGCGGATCAGTTTGAACCTGCTGGTACGAATTCCGAAATGCTTTAAAACACTGTGTTCGCCGGGGAATTCATAAAAATGGTAGTACGCTGAATTTCTGATGCTTGCATTGACTTTTTTGAACAGCGGCATCATAGATTTACCCTGTATTTCTTTAGGAATAGCAAGTCCTGCAGCCTCTAAAAATGTAGGGGCGAAGTCCACATTAGACACGATCTGATTCGAGATAGTACCCGGCTTTATTATACCAGGGTATCTGATTATCAAAGGTGTACGCATCGACTCTTCGTACATAAAACGTTTGTCAAACCAGCCATGCTCTCCCATATAAAATCCCTGATCGGAGGTGTAAACTACAATAGTATTTTTTGTCAGATCGTTTTGATCGAGATACGAAAGAATCTTACCGATGTTGCGGTCGAGGGATAGCGTGGTGCTGTAATAATCTCTCATATACCTTTGGTATTTCCACTCAGTTAATTCTTTTCCTGTGAGGTTCCTGTTCTGCAAATCCTGATCTATTTTATCATAATAAGCATTCCATTTTAATCGCTGATCAGGATTCATTCGGGCAAGAAAGGAAGCTGCCAGCGCATCCGGCTCACTTCTCATTTTAAGATCATAGCCCAGTTTCATGGTCTTTTCAATCGACATATCCTGCATTCCTGCAGCTATCCTGTTTGAATACTGATCATAAAAATTCTTTGGAAGTGGGAAGTTGGTTTTATCAAATTTACCCAAATCCTGAATATCGGGCATCCATGTGCGATGTGGGGCTTTTTCTCCAACCACCACGAAAAAAGGTTTCGAAGAATCGCGTTTATTCAGAAATTCTAAGGTCAGGTCTGTTATTACATCTGTAGCATACCCCTCCTTTCGGGTAGTGTCACCCTGCATATTAATAAGATTAGGATTGTAGTATTGCCCCTGTCCCGGTAGAATATTCCAATAAGAAAATCCCTGAGGATAGGAAACCAGGTGCCATTTTCCAATCCATGCTGTTTGAAATCCGGATTGTTTTAGGCGTGCAGGAAACACATCCTGAGAAGCATCGAATGTATCGCGGTTATCTCGCATCCCATTCATATGACTGTACTTTCCGGTGAGTAAAACGGCCCTGCTTGGCCCACAGATTGAATTTACAACAAATGCTTTCTTAAAAAGTGCTCCCTCTTTAGCTAAGCGGTCGATATTAGGGGTAGCTCCATACTTCGATCCATACGCACCAATAGTAGAAATAGCGTGATCATCCGTCAGAATGATGATTACATTGGGCTTTGAAGATTGCTGTGCAAAGGCTGTAAGCCCCACTGCCAAACCTAACAGAACAATTGAAATTGTCTTCCTCATGATATCTGATCAGAATGGATTAGAACTTCCACCTGACAAAAGCTTCCATTGCTTCGTATTCGGCCAATCCCAGTTTATCGTATGCTTTTGCGGTTTCACGGGTACGGTCTTCGGCACGGACCCAAAATTCCCTGGCATCATCACCCGGAAATACAGGTCTGTCTTTTTGAGACTGATGTTTAAATATCGCAAAGCGTTTACGTTCAACCTCCTGCGGCGAAAGCGGAACAGCCATTTGAATTTCGTGAGTATCAAACTCATGCCATGCACCCCTGTATAGCCATAACCAGCAATCTTTTATCCATTCCTTATCTTTCAAACGATCAAGTGCCTTGATAAGAATGTCAAAGCATACTTTATGGGTTCCATGCGGATCAGCAAAATCACCTGCAGCAAAGATCTGATGAGGTTTAATTTTTTCAAGCAGCTCCATGGTAATTTTGATATCAGCCTCGGTAACTGGGTTTTTATGTGTTTTACCCTTGTCATAAAAAGGAAGTGACATTAAGTGGATCTGTTTGTCACTTAGTCCGGCGAAACGCGCACCACTGATTGCTTCTCCCTTACGAATCAGCCCCTTTAATATCTGAATTTCGGAGGTATCAGCCTGATTGGGCTGTTTTGTCTCCAGAAAATTCCGCATGGAGTGGTATAGATCATCCAGTTTTTGGGTATCTAAACTTATAGATTTACTGAAATCGCGGGCAAATTCAACAAAACGGAGTGCATCATCATCCCAAACTGCCGTGTTCCCGGAAGTCTGGTAAGCAACATTGACATTATGGCCCTGATCTACCAGACGGATAAATGTTCCACCCATAGAGATTACATCATCATCCGGATGCGGAGAGAATATGATTACCCGTTTTTTATCCGGAACAGCCCGCTCAGGCCTTTGTGAGTCATCAGCATTGCCTTTTCCACCCGGCCAGCCAGTAATTGTGTGTTGAAGTTTATTGAAAATATGGATATTGATATTATAAACAGGGCCCTCTTCTGTAGCAAGTTGGGCCATGCCATGATTGTTATAATCTTCTTCAGTAAGCTTTAATATCGGTTTCCCAAGGGTATTGGCAAGCCAAATCACTGCTTTTTTGACCATTTGCTCATCCCAGATACAATCTTTAACAAGCCATGGCGTGTTGAATCGGGTGAGGTCTGAGGCAGCATCCTGATCAAGTATGAATTCAACGTTTTCTGAAAGTTGGAGATAGGTCGCAGGAACTTCGGAAGAAATCTCACCTTCAACTGCTTTTTTAATGATAGCTGCTTTTTTAAGGCTCCAAGCCATTAGAATAATCTCTCTTGCCTTGAAGATTGTACCTATTCCCATGGTTATTGCCTTGGTAGGCACATTTTCTTTTCCACCAAAATCGCGGGAAGCATCACGGCGGGTCAGATCATCAAGAGTTACCAGCCTGGTGCCTGAATTTGGTGCCGAACCTGGTTCGTTAAAACCAATGTGTCCGGTACGACCTATACCAAGTACCTGAAGGTCAAGTCCACCAAGGGCCGTAATCTTTTTTTCATATTCCAGGCAGAAGCCATGAATTGTTTCGATAGCTAAGGTTCCATCAGGGATATGAACATTAGCCATATCAATATCAATATGGTTGAACAGATTCTCCTTCATGAAAGTCACATAGCTCTGTGGCGATGTGGGTTTCATTGGAAAATATTCGTCAAGATTAAAGGTGATTACATTTTTAAAGCTGAGGCCTTCTTCTTTGTGAATTCGAACCAGTTCTTTGTAAACTCCAACAGGTGTTGCACCGGTTGCAAGTCCAAGAATGGTGCTTTCACCATTTTTTTGTTTTCTGGTGATCAGATCAGAAATACGGCGTGCAACCTTTTTTGCGGCGGTTTCTTCATTTGGATAAACGGTAACGGGAAGTTTTTCGAAGCGGGTTTCTTCAAGTAAATTTAATCTTGCCATGAGAGGGTCAGACTTTTTTAGGTGAGACGCAAATATAATTACAATAATTTTAAGCGGCGTACCTGTCAATAATTTTTTAATTGACCCGTATTGTTAATTTGATGGTATTTGACCTTTAACTCGATTTATATTATATAGGATTAACTGTAACAGACGCTTCTAAATGATAAATATTGAGCCTGTTTTCTAAGTTTTATTTTCATGCATTTTTCTGTGCAATATCTTTAGGATTTATTGCATTTTTATTCATGTTTTTATAAAAAATTCCAAATACTCTAATCATTTCGCTCATATTTTGCTTTAAAAACAAGCATATTTTCAGTACTATATGTTTAAACATGCAAAAAAATGCATATTTTTTTAAACTATTATGATAATGTGATTCATTTTTTATATCCTGAGATCTAAAGCAAAAAAATCGTTTTGAAGATATTTAAAAGAATATTTCTATATTATTGGATTAAAAAAAGTGTACTTATTACACTATTAAAAATAGATTTCTATTACTGATTTTTCAAAATATTAATCAGAATTGTTGCGTATTTGTGCAAATTATCCAAACTTAGCCCTTCGAATTCTGTGATTAGAAAAAATTGCAGATAGGTAATTAACCAATTATTAAATCAAAAAAAAACGACCTATGAAAAAAGCATTACTAATGTTGTTTTTAGGCATTATTGTATTGGGAAGCAATGTTTCGGCACAAGAAAAAGTTGTGACCGGAATTGTTACTGATAATGATGGGCTTAACTTACCTGGAGTATCCGTTCGGATCAAAGGGACAAAAATCGGGGTTTCCACGGATCTGAATGGAAAGTATTCTATCAGGGCCAATCCGGGAGTCGTATTACTTTTCAGCTTTATGGGTACAATCTCTGAGGAACGTACTGTGGGTGCTGCAGATGTAATTAATGTTTCACTTCAAACTGATTCCAAATCGCTCAGTGAAGTTGTCGTAATAGGCTATGGTACCCAGAAGAAAGCCACCCTAACTGGTGCGATATCGACGGTGGATGTTGCAAAGGTTCTTTCTTCAAGACCAACAACTGATGTTGTACGTTCACTTCAGGGTGCTGTTCCGGGATTGACCATAACCTCCCCAAGCGGTGCCTTGGGTTCAAATCCGAGCATTCGTCTCAGGGGTATTTCCGGTTCATTAAACGGAGGTGGTGCACAGCCGCTGATTTTGCTTGATAATGTTGAAATTACTGACCTTCAGAACGTGAATCCTGATGATATTGAAGCTATTTCAGTGTTGAAAGATGCGGCTTCTGCATCAATCTACGGTACACGTGCTGCATGGGGAGTAATCCTGATCACTACCAAATCAGGTAAGAAAGATGCACCAACAAGGATAAACTATTCGAATAACGTATCCGTGGCTACCCCGACTCAAACTCCCGAAATGGCCTCGGCTGCTGAAGGTGCTGAAATGGCCTTGCTGGCCTATAGACGCACCAACCCAACCTTACCCAGATATGGTGTTGTTGGTATGTATGTGGATGATATTGCCGTTCAGAAAATGCGCGACTGGAAACAGCAGTATGGTGGACAGGACCTGGGACCAGAAATGGTACTGGGCCGCGATTTTGAGATCAGGGATGGATTTTTCTTTCCATACCGTGAATGGAATCCGGGGGAAGAATTTATGAATAAATGGTCACCTCAGCAAAAACATGATCTTTCATTCAGCGGAGGAAGTAAAAAAATAAGCTATAATATTGGTGCAGGTTATCTTGAGCAGACTGGCGTACTGAAAGTAAATCCAGATGAGTTTAGTCGTTATAATTTGACCATGAGCATAAATTCAGACTTAACCGACTGGTTTAGCGGCAGAGGAAGAATGATGCTATCCAATTCCCTGACCACCACACCATATTCTTTTGGCGGGGAAACATACGACCCGCTTTATTATCTGTACAGATGGCCCACTCAGTTTCCCTACGGAACCTACAATGGGTTGGCTTTCAGGAATGCTGTTGATGAGGTGAGACAGGCTAAAATGAATGAGGACAGAAATAATTTTTCACGTGTCTCTATTGGCGGAACATTCAAAATTATTCCGGGTCTGACAGTTGATGCGGATTACACCTATGGTGGAAGTACCGGCAGAGGAAAGCAAACCGGCGGTGTCGCATCGGCAATTGACTTTTGGTCAACAGGTGCTGCTTTAACCTATAGACCATATTCTTCGGCAACGTACGACAGGGTTATTTATGATTCTGACTATACTACAACAAATACAGGCAGGGTAGTTGCCACTTACCAAAAGACCATAAAGGACCATGCATTTAAAATCATGGCAGGAGGTGAAGCTGAAACTTACGAATTTGGTTTTCAGCGTTCTGAAAGAAGAGGTCTGATGGATCTAAATAAAGGGGAGCTTGGTTTGACTTCAGGTGATCAGTTTACAAGTGGTTCACACTCTCATTGGGCAACAAATGGGCTTTTCGGAAGATTGAACTATACTTTTAAAGACAGGTATCTGTTTGAGGTAACCGGAAGATATGATGGTTCATCCCGTTTTCCAGCAAATGATCGATATGCATTTTTCCCTTCTGTATCTGCCGGATATATTGTCAGCGAAGAGAAGTTTATGGATTTTGCAAAACCAATCCTTTCGACTTTGAAATTCCGTGGTTCATGGGGTGCTGTAGGGCATCAGAACGTGGGTAATGCATTTTTATCCTTAATGTCTACCAGTAATTCAAACTGGCTGGTTAATGGCAAAAACATGATTGGGGTTAGTACCCCTTCAATAGTAACACCTTCGCTTACCTGGGAAACAGTTACGGATCTGAACTTTGGAGTTGATGCCCGGCTTTTTAAGGAGCGATTGGGGATCAGCTTTGATTGGTATAATAGAACCACTAGTGATATGATCAGTGCCGGGGTTACATTGCCAAATTCATTCGGTGCAACAGCTCCACAACGAAATTATGGTGAGATGCAGATTAAAGGCTGGGAACTTGCCATTGATTACGGACATACCTTTGATAATGGCATACGGTTTAACGCAACAGGTTCATTGGCTGATTTTAAGGAAAACCTGACCAAATTTGCCAATACTACCAAGACCGTCACCAGTAATTATGAGGGAAGGAATCTGCGAGAGATTTGGGGTTACGAAACAGACCGCTTCTTTACAAAGGATGATTTTCAGCAGGATGCAAGTGGAAACCTAATCCTGGTAAGTGGAAGATATGTATTGAAAGCAGGAATTCCTGATCAAAAGCAATTTGAAACCTCATCTTTCTTTTTCGGACCCGGCGACGTTAAGTTCAAGGATCTGAATGGGGATGGTATAATCTCACAGGGTACTAATACAGTAGATGATCCGGGAGATCAGCGTGTGATTGGTAATTCTACACCGCGTTATCAGTATGGTTTGCGTCTTGGTGCTGACTGGAAAGGATTTGACTTTAATGTATTCTTCCAGGGTGTTGGACAACGTGAACTTTGGGTTCATTCTCCGGCAACGATTCCCGGAGTAGGGATCGGTGAAGGATGGTATGCCTCACAGTTGGATTACTGGACTCCAAGCAACCAGGAGGCTTTTTATCCCCGTCCATCTAACGTAGGTCAGACTGCAAATACAACCAACTTCCTCAGGCAGACTAAATATCTGCTTGATATGTCATACCTGAGGGCTAAGAACCTCACTTTTGGATATACACTTCCAACACGAATCAGCGAAAGGGCAAAGATTAGCAAAGCGCGTTTATATTTCAGCGGTGAAAACCTGTTTGAGAAAGATAATCTGGGACAGATCAGTATAGACCCTGAAATGGATTATACCTCTACCGGCTCTAATGATCCAAGAACATTCGGCAGGGTATATCCTTACCGCAGAACTCTTTCTTTCGGACTTCAGGTCACATTATAATAAAACAGACAATTATGAAAAAGTATATCATATTATTTTTGATTTGCCCCATGCTTTTTGTCGTGGGATGCAAGAAAGACCTTCTTGAAAAACTGCCTCTGGACAGGCTTACGGATGAAGACTACTGGACCACTGAATCGAATGTAAGAACCTTCGCCTGGAATTTTTATCCCAGATATTTTCCTGGATATGCTTCAGGGTTTGATTTAAGCTGGGGTGGATTTTTTACCGGAGAATCCCTGAATGATGACGTGGCAAGCAGTACACGCTTTACACAGAATCTTCCAACATCAAATAGTACATGGTCAGGTACCTTTAGCTGGATCCGCCGGGCAAACCTGTTCATCGATCGGGTAAAAACTGTTCCGATGCCTGATGAAGCTAAAAAACACTGGACAGGTATTGCCAGGTATTTCAGAGCAATGGAATATGCTGCCAGAGTAAATGATTTTGGTGATTTTCCATGGTACGGCCGTGTACTTAAAGAAGATGATCCGGAACTTTACAAGCCACGTGATCCGCGTACCCTTGTAATGGACAGTGTTCTGGCAGATTTTCAATATGCGGCAGCCAATGTGCGGATTAATGATGGTGATAAAACCATTGTAAACCGCTATGCAGTTCTGGCCATCATGTCACGATTGTTTCTTTTTGAAGGTACCTGGCAGAGATATCATGCCGGAAACGCCGCAAAGGCAAGCCAATACCTCGAGGCAGCAAAATGGGCGGCTAATGAAGTAATTACCAATGGAGGATATACAATAGCCCCTGATTACAGAGGGATGTTTAGTGCACCCGATCTGGCAAGCAATCCTGAAGTTATTCTTTACAGAAGATATGAAACAGGGCTGCTTACCCACAGTTTGGCCAGTTATGTAAACAAGGAAGCTCAAACCGGTTATACCAGATCTGCAATCAATTCTTATCTGGCAAAGGATGGCCTGCCAATCAAATTATCTCCATTATATCAGGGGGATAAGACCATCTATGTTGCCGGTTCTAAAAAGTCTGCTGCAATGGTAAACCGCGATCCGCGTATTAATGAAACTTTCGCAGACTCTGTAAGAATTACTGGTTATGTGAAAGATTACGCTTACTCAACCAGTGGCTATGCCGCAGTTAAATTTTTAAATGAAGCTGTAAGAGATCAGGCAGAAGGTTTATCGCAAACCAATACATCTGATGCTCCTGAAATTCGTTTTGGTGAAGTATTGATGAATTATGCAGAAGCCGCTGCTGAACTTGGAACCTTAAGCCAGGCAGATCTCGACCGGACTATTAATAAACTGAGAGACCGGGCAGATGTTAAGATGCCTAAACTTCAGGTAGTAGGTGGACTTCCGGCAGTAAACGGTGTAGTTTACAATGATCCTGACCGTGATCCGTCTGTTTCATCTTTAATCTGGGAAATTCGTCGTGAGCGCCGCGTGGAGCTGATGATGGAAGGTTTCAGATATGATGACCTCAGAAGGTGGAAAAAGCTTGAATATGTTGATCAGATTTTGAATAAAGATGCAAACCGTGGAGCATGGATGAAAAGGGCTGATTATCCGAAGGCAACAACTGTGATGATCGAAGGCAATGCTGCTGAAGGATATATTATTCCTATTCAGACTGCTGCAAGTTATAGACTGTTCTATGATCCAAGGGTTTATCTTGCACCAATCGGGCCCGATCAGATTAAATTATATAAAGACCAGGGAGTTACTCTTACCCAGAACCCGGGTTGGTAATTTGTGTTAAACGTTGATTGATAGAACCCCGCCCGCCGACTGGCGTGTGGGGTTTTATTGTAAATTCTTTTTTAAGTAACCGGAATTTAAGTTTTCTGATCGAATCAAAAAGTATCTGCGATAAAATAATCATACTATGTTTTCCAAAACTTCCTGCTTGTTTTCGTTCTTTCCCGCTTTCAGCATCAGCGCAATGGCACAATCAGCCAGGATTCCGCTTAAGTGCGAACTGTCTGGAGTCTGGATTGCAGGGGGTTCATCATGTCCATTGTGTTTTTTAAGCTCTTAAATTGAAAAGAATAATAATCCTATTTTTGATAATACCTTTCTTGCTTAATGCATGTAAAAAGGAAAACAAACCAGTTCCTGAACTACCAAAGACACCGGTTTCTAAAACTCCGTATGTTTCGGACAACAGTTTTAAGATCCTTGCTTACTTTCCTTCTTACCGTAATCCCGATTCTGTGGATATTAGCAAATACAAGATGATTACCCACCTTCATTATGCATTTTTGAATCCTGATGAAAGTGGAAATCTGAAGACATTGGCTGAACCTAATCGTTTTTTAAAGGTGCTCTCCAATGCCAGGGCAAATGGTGTAAAGGTTGGCATATCGGTTTCGGGTGCAGATGCAACTTTTATTGCACTTGCTGCTAATACTGTCTCCAGAACTAATCTTGTCAAAAATATTCTCGCATTTGTGAAGCAGTATAATCTGGATGGTGTGGATATGGATTGGGAGTATCCCAGAACCGATAGGGGTAGTGATGTTACCTTCCATAGTTTAATAAAGGAACTTTCAGACACACTTCATAATAATAATAAGTACCTGAGTGCGGCTGTTACTCCCGCAGTGTACGCAGGTGCAGTCAGAGATGGTATACGTTCTGAAACTTACAATTATGTTGACTTTTTCAATATTATGATTTACGATGGTTTGGGCTGGGATAAATCTGATCCAAAACAGCATTCATCCTATAATATGGCAATAAACAGTTTGGATACCTGGTTAATTGTTAAAGGCCTGCCTAAAGAAAAGGCAGTATTAGGAATTGCATCCTATGGTAGGAATAGTCAGAATACTGCAGTGGGCTACCGTGATCTCATCAATTCTGGTGCAAACCGGGAGATTGATTCTGCAACTTATAAAGGATCAGTTTATTATTATAACGGAACTAAGACAGTCAAGAATAAAGCTGCACTTGCAAAAAACCGAACAAACGGGATTATGTTATGGGAGTTTTATTTTGATTCCAATGATAAATCATCACTTTTAAAAGCTGTTAATGACACATTAGGAAGAGCCTATTAACGGTATCATCATCAATTAATCAAATCAGGGATTCCACTGTTGAAAAGGATAGGTTTCGTGGGATAGTATATTATCTTACATGGGAACAGATAGGATTACCAGATTTTGAATAGAAATGATAATATTTGAATGTTTTAGTCCGGAGATAGCTCTCCGGATTTTTTGTTGCCCAATCGTTTTTAAGCTGTTTTTAGATTATTTTGGTATTTTTTTGATAGGCACTGAGCCTGCGGTCTGTTGGAGTGATATCAGTAATTAAAAAATCAATGGAGTTCAGGCTACAAACTTTCATTTTTTGAACTGAATTGAGTTTTTCACTGATACACAAGATTGCTGACCTTGCAGAACTTTTGATCATGGCTTTCTTAACTTGTACAACCTCCCAGTCTGAATCACTTATGCCTTCCTTAACTGAGATTCCATTTACACCAAGAAAGCAAAGGTCTGCTGAGATCTCAGACAATTCCCCAACAGCTTTTGACCCCATATTCACCTGTGAGCTTTTACTTAATTCACCTCCGATAATTATAACGGTCAGTAGCTTCTTTTCTGCCAGTTCGAGCGCTACCAGAGGGCTGATAGTGAAAAAGGTTGCCTCCAGCGTATCAGGAATTAATCGTGCCATTTCAAGCATAGTTGTTCCACCTCCAGTGAGAACAATCATGCCTTCCGTAATAAGGCTTATAGCCTTCCTGGCTATTTCTCTTTTTGACTCCTGAGCGTAGATCTCAATTTCCTTGTATGGAAAATGGAAGGATTTTGAAAGGGCTCCACCATGTACTTTAAGAATTTTTCCATTTTCAGCCAGCTCATTTAAATCCCGCCTTACGGTATCTTCAGAAACCTTCAATTGCAGACTAAGATCGGAGGATAACAGCTTGTTATGTAAATTTAGCTGCTTGATAATATAGGCATGGCGTTCTTTCTTTAACATCCCACCAGCAATTATTTCCTTCATTATATCAGAATATTTTATGCCTTTTTTAAAGTTATAATATAAGCATTAATTTTACACTGTGGGAATTCAAATCCATTTAAAGCAAAACTTTTTTACGTGCGAGCAATTTTCTTTCGCTTTAATAAAATAAATTATACGAAGATTAAAATAGTTTGATCCCCAAACTCAGGTGGAATAAATTCTGCTTTTGGCTGTACTTTTCACTCTGGCTGACGTTGTTTAATCCGGCTTCATAGCGCAGATCAAGTGCCAGATTACCCAGGTCAACACCTGTTCCGGCTTGTAAACCGAGAGTTTGTTTTTTGTAATTTCCAAAATCACTTATACCCTGATATGCATTCGCGAAGGTGGTATTTTCATCAATAATGAAAGAAACCACAGGACCGGCCATAAATCGAAGATTTAGCTTATTTGGACCGACCTTGGTCCCGAGTAAAAGCGGAAGATCAAGCGTTGTAAATTTCACTTTTCCATTCGCAGTGATATCATTCCCGTTATTATCTTCCAGCCTGATGAATTCATTTCCCTTACTACCCAGATATAACTCCGGCTGAAAATAAATTCCTGCAGCACCAATTCTTGAAAATATCCCTGCCTGATAACCCATAATACTGTTTTCATCAGTAAGGTCGTTTTTTGTCTTTAGAGATGAATAATTTACTCCTCCTTTAATTCCAAATGTAAATGATGGTAATTGTGCCATTGCCGTCATGCTTGATACTATAAAAAGCGATGCGACCAGTATTAGCTTTTTCATATTCGTTGATTTTTTTTAATTCGTAATTCGTAATTCGTAATTCGTAATTCGTAATTTTTAATTCGTAATTCTGTTATATATACGAATTAGCTTGAAATTTGTCATGATAAACTTTAATTTTGTACAAATTTAAATCATGGCAGAGATCAGCATAAGTACTTCAGAGTGGGATCGTTTAAAGTTAAAAGTAAAACGTAAATATAATAATCTTAGCGAAGATGATCTGGCATATCAACAGGGTCAGGAAGATGAGCTAATTATCAGGCTGATGAGCAGATTGAAACGCAATCGTGAATATGTCGTATTTACCCTGAAAAAGGGTATGTTACATCTCGAAACTAACCGATTATAAGAACATACCTCCTTATTTTCTCTAAATCTTATTTCCCTTAAATAAAAAAGGAAGGATTTTTGTATCTTTAATTATCATAATTTGGAGTATGAAGAATCCTGTCAATTCTGGGTCCGCAAGGTCAAAATTCAAGAAAGCATTATTACCAGTAGTGGTAATCATTTCCATCTTTTCATTTTCTTTCGTTGAAGATCTTTTCCAGGTGTCTAAAAACCTGGATATATTTGCCGCCATTTATAAACAATTGAGTATCAATTATGTAGATGACGTCAACTCTTCCGAGATGATGAAGAATGGTATCGATGCCATGCTTGAAGAATTGGATCCTTATACTGAATACATACCCGAATCAGACATTGAAGACTATAAACTAAAGTATGTCAGTACCCAGTATGGTGGTATTGGAGCTACCATTTCAAACAGGGCAGGAAAGGTCATTGTGGCAGAGCCTTATGCAGGTTTCCCTGCGCAAAAGGCAGATATCCGCGCCGGAGATGAATTTCTTGAAATAAATGGTGTTTCCTTAAGAGGTAAGACGAATGAGCAGGTAAGTTCTATGCTTAAGGGTTCAAAAGGTACGCCGGTTAAGCTACGTGTTCAACGCCCGGGAATGCCAAAGTCAATGGAATTGAATCTGACACGTGAGGAAATCAGACAGAATAATGTACCGTATTATGGCATGCTTGCAAATAATGTTGGTTATATCAAACTCGATAAATTTCTTGAGAATTCAGCTCAGGAGGTAAAGGATGCGCTGGCAGAACTCAAAAAAGACAACATCAACGGATTGGTACTGGATCTTCGTTTCAATGGTGGTGGTATCCTTCAGGAAGCGGTTAAAATCGTGAATCTCTTTGTTGATAAAGGGGTTACGGTGGTGATTCAAAAAGGACGTAATCGTGAAAAATCAATCACATACAATACTTTCAGTACACCGCTGGAGCCTAATCTGCCTCTGGTTGTTTTGGTCAATAATCGCTCAGCATCGGCATCAGAGATTGTTGCCGGATCATTGCAGGATCTGGACAGAGCTGTTGTTATCGGACAGCGTAGTTTTGGCAAGGGTCTCGTACAACAAACATTCAATCTGCCTTACAATAGCCTTGTAAAAGTTACCGTAGCCAAATATTATACCCCATCAGGCCGATGCATTCAGGCTCTTGATTATACTCATCGTGATACAGAAGGTATAGTAGTGAAGGTTGCTGATTCGCTCATTACCGAGTATAAGACTAAATCGGGAAGATCAGTATATGATGGCAGCGGAATTTTTCCTGATGTTTTTGTAAAGCCCCTGAGATATAGCCTGATAACCCAGACTCTGGCCTCAAGGTATCATGTTTTTGATTACGCAACACAATACCGTAACCTGAAAACCAGTATTGGCGATGCCAAAAACTTCAGACTTAGTGACGCTGAGTACAATGATTTTATAGCCTTTCTCTCAAAGCGGGACTATAATTATGATACCAGAGTTGAAAAACTATTGAATGAATTACGCGATGAGGCTGAGAAAGAAAACAAAATAGCTGATCTGAAGCCAGAATTCGACGCGCTAAAAGCAAAAGTAACACACAGTAAGAAAAATGATCTGGTACTGTTTAAGGATGAGATCAGAAAGGTTCTTGAAAGCGAAATAGTATCAAGATATTATTTTGAAAAAGGCAGGCTTGAACAAAATTTCAAATATGATAATGAGCTGAATGAGGCTCAGAAAGTTTTATCAGACAAATCAGTCCTTGCTTCAATCCTGAATGGTGAAGGAAGCTATAAATCCATTGGAAAGCCTGGAGAGGATTACTCAGCGAACGTTAAGTAGTCAACTCTAAATAATTACGAATTATCAATTACGAATTACGGATTGCCAATTACCAATTACCAATTATCAATTACGAATTATCAATTACGAATTACGGGTTATCAATTACTTATTGTCTGATAACAGACAACTATTCGAAAGTCAATCCCATATTGTAAAGCATAAAGGCCCATTTGTCAGCCTGCTCTTCAATAATTTTTGTAGTTGGTTTTCCGGCTCCGTGGCCCGCATTGGTTTCGATTCTAATCAGTACCGGGCTCTCTCCTTTATGATATTCCTGTAATCTTGCTGCGAATTTAAATGAATGTGCCGGCACCACACGATCATCATGATCTGCAGTTGTAATCAACGTTGCAGGATAAGAAACCCCCTGCTTCAACGCATGATATGGCGAGTATTTTAAAAGGTATTCAAACATTTCTTTAGAATCTTCCGCTGTCCCATAATCGTATGCCCATCCGGCCCCCGCAGTAAATTTATTGTACCGTAGCATATCAAGCACACCTACTGCCGGTAATGCAACTTTGAAAAGTTCAGGACGCTGACTCATTACTGCTCCGACAAGGAGTCCGCCATTCGATCCCCCAGAGACCGCAAGAAAATCTTTGGAGGTATACTTATTATTGATCAGGTATTCTGCTGCTGCAATGAAATCATCAAACACATTCTGTTTGTTCATCTTGGTACCGGCAATATGCCATTTTTCCCCATATTCCCCTCCGCCCCGCAGGTTAGGAACTGCATAGATTCCGCCCTCTTCAAGCAATATAATATTCGAAGTACTGAATGCCGGTGTCAGGCTGATACTGAATCCTCCGTAGCCATAAAGTAAAGTTGGATTCTTCCCGTTTAATTCAATTCCCTTTTTATGAGTGATAATCATAGGAATTTTAGTTCCGTCCGTTGAGTTAAAGAAAACTTGTTTTGATACGAACTGTGCCGGGTCAAATTTCACGCCTGATTTCTTGTATTCAATAGATTGCCCGTTTGCGATAATATATTTGAAGATAGTTGGCGGGTAGATGTAAGAGGTGAAGGTGTAATAGAGCTCTTTCTCAGTTTTTTTCGCATAAAAGTCGCTTGCTGATCCAACACCTGGCAGAGTAACTGTACGCTCAAGATTTCCATCCATGTCATATTGAATGACCAGTGAAGTAGCATCTTTCAGATAATTGGCAAAGATTTTTCCTCCAGCTGTACTGATATTTAGTACATTATCGGTTTCAGGTATCAGATCTTTCCAGTTTTCAGACCCAGGATTGGATGCATCCACAGTGACTACTTTATAATTTGGCGCATTCAGATTAGTGAAAATATAAAGCTTGCTTCCCTGATTGTCGATAATGTTGTGGTCACCCTTAAAATTGTTTACCACATTAATAATCGGACTTCCGGGTTTGGAAAGGTCCTGAAAATATAATTCATTTCCGGTGGTTGATTCAGCAGCAGTAATCACCAGAAAGCGTTCATCTTCAGTCACACCTGCGCCAATATATCTCCTTGGGCTTTGCTCGCCACCAAAGACGAGTTTGTCTTCTTTTTGTGAACTGCCTGTACGATGAAAGTATAATTTATGAAATTGGGTTAAACCTGAAAGCTGGCTTCCTTCTATGGGTTTGTCGTAACTACTGTAATAGAATCCTTCATTTCCTTTCCAGGCAAGACCCGAAAATTTAACATCAATCAGGGTATCTCCCACAATTGAATGGTCATTTGTTCTGATAATAATTACTTTTCTCCAGTCGGAACCCCCTTCCGAAATCTGGTAGGCCGCCATACTTCCATCTTTACTGAATTCTATCCCGGCGAGTGAAGTAGTAGCATCTTTAGAGAAGGTATTTGGGTCAAGAAATACTTCAGGCTTACCTTTATCTTTTTGCCTGTAAAGCACAAACTGGTTCTGAAGTCCATCATTTTTATAAAAGTAGGTATAGTCACCCTCTTTAAACGGGGCGGTATATTTTTCATAATTCCAGAGTGTTTCCAGGCGGCTTTTAATGGCTGACCTGAATGGAATCCGGTTCAGATAATTCTGTGTCACTAAATTTTCTGCATCTACCCATGCTTTGGTTTCTGCCGAACGATCGTCTTCAAGCCATCGGTAGGGATCATTTATAGTTTTGCCGAAATAGGTATCTGAAATATCGATTTTATTGGTTTTAGGATAGGCCATTTTATTGGTATTGGGGCTTGTATGTTGTGCAACTCCGCAAAGGGGTTCAATCAGCAGTGCGGCTGCTATGACAAAATGTTGAACAGGCTTCATGATAATTGGTTTATATGAACTCAAAAATACAAAAGCTCCATCACAAAAGGTCAATTGCAGTTCAATTGTTTTCTCAAGAAGGAATGCAAGCAGGATTTCAGCGAATAAAAATTATGTACTTTTGAAATCATGTCAGCCAGCAAAATATATTTCGCCTCCGACTTTCATTTTGGGGTTCCCGATCATTCTTTGAGCCGAGAACGTGAAGATCTTGTCGTAAGCTGGCTCGAAGAAATCCGTGCTGATGCCGCTGAAATCTATTTGATTGGTGATATTTTCGATTTCTGGTTCGAATATGCAACGGTTATTCCAAAAGGTTTTATTCGCTTTCAGGGAAAACTGGCAGAACTCGCTGATTCAGGAATTAAGATTACCTTTTTTAAGGGCAATCATGATATGTGGATGTTCGATTATTTTGTAAAAGAACTGGGGATTCAGATCATCTCGGATGAATTTGTTCTGGAGCGTAATGGAAAGAAGTTTTATTTGCATCATGGCGACGGACTTGGTCCGGGGGATGCTAAGTACAAAATTCTGAAGAAGATTTTCAGAAGTGGGCTTTGTCAATGGCTTTTTGCACGCATTCACCCAAATCTTGGTGTTGGAATTGCCAGAAAATGGTCTATGCATAGTCGTTTACAGAATAATCAGAAGGAGGAGTTCACAGATCTTGATAAAGAGTGGCTTGTATCTTATTCTAAAGAGTTATTGATAAAGGAGCACTTTGATTTCCTGATATTCGGGCATCGGCATTTGCCTCTTGATGTTCAGTTAGGGGAAAGTCGTTATATCAACCTTGGTGAATGGATCAACTTTAATTCTTACGCCGTATTTGATGGTGAGAGTTTGGAGCTTCGATACTTTAAAAAACGCGAAGACTAGTATCATTAAAGCAATTCGCATATTATCCTTCTGCTGTTGTCCGGTTAAAATAATCTATTAGATAAAATACTCACTTATAACCCAATTAGGACGATTTTAAGTGTATTATAAAAAGCAAGCAACCCTTTTAGCGTTGAATCAGTTTTTACAGATTCACTTCCTTAAAATCTGCAATATTTTTACCTACAATGACAGGACTGTTCATAAGCTTTGGCCTAAGCACAAAATCTCCGTTAACGTTTTTTCCGCCTCAGCTGGTGCGGTAGGCACAG
>CAYHGN010000022.1:0-34234 GCA_964356005.1 uncultured Sphingobacterium sp. | reverse complement strand
AAAACATCTTTTTGCCATGCAGAACCTTTGCGTAATGGTCGATCTTGGTGGTCAGGGACAAATTTGCAATGAGTGCCTCTGGAATGACTCCTAACAGGTTTTTTGCGCTGATGCTATGATCTTTGAATATTGCCATATCTTATTGATTATCAGTCATTAAGATAATAAATTAATAGGACATAAACAAATATAATTGCCTCATTATCAATGAATTAAATAAAAATAACGAACTTGTTTAAAACAAAAAAGTCGGAAGATTTTTCTTCCGACCATGACTGGTCATCTGACCGGCTTTTTTTATTGAATTTGGTTAGTAAACATTCTTTGAATAGGATAACTATTTTTGGTATGGTGCATAATTGATATTGGCTTTTACTTCAATCTTTTCAGCTATTTTTTTAAATACCAGCTTTGGGATATCTATCTTATGATCTACCAGCATCACTTCAAATATTGTTTCAAGCATAAGGGACTTTTCACCAACAGTTAACTTTCCACTTAGCTTCCTGTCCTGATCAACTCCGTGAATATTTAATACCCCGCTGGCACTTACTGAATAAACTCCTGCTTTGCTTAAATCCAATTCCTCATTAATCTTACCCTTGAAAGTAGCGTATGGGTATTTTTCACTTTCCATGTAGTTCTCATTAAAATGCTGCTGCATCAGCTTATTTTTAAATTGAAATTGTGATACAGGAATGCGAACTACCAGCTCCCGGTTTGATAAATTGATAATCGAGTTTGCACGTGTATTTTTTGCTTCAATATCCTCAAGCAGAGCTTTAGAAAAAAAGCTAAACTCAGTTTTATTGCTACTGTAAAGTTTATTTTGCGCGGAAGCAAAATTGAAGATTAGAATAAATGCTGATAGAGTCAAAAAGCACTTCATGGTTTCGTTCTGCTTTTTTTCTCGAATGAAAATGTTCTTGCAATGTTAAAGCCAAAGTGAATATCACCACTTCCCCAGCTCCCATCAGTTTCTGTGATGAATTGTCTTTCAGTCATTCCGAATGAATTAGTGAAAAGCAATTGAAACACATGTCCTCCCGTTTCAAGGTCAAAACTAAAGGACAGGTTATTCTTATAGTTGTCATCGATCTGGTTCGGTAGCACATAATTATACTCTCCGTTGATGGAAGTTCTTTTAGTCAATTTCATTCTGCCACCAATTCCTGTTGCAATAACTGTTTTATTATCCGTGAAAATATCTGCCCTGTTTCTATGGATGAGTGTTGGACTCAGCTGCAAAGAAAATGCCTCGCTGAATTTCCTGGCAATCAGGAACTGGGCTGTGTAACTACTCCTGTCATAGCCTGAAAGTTGGGGAGTCGTTTTTTGTGTGCGTATTGCGTATCCGCCGAATAATGTGACAGAAAGCGGCATACTACCTGCACCTATGGATTGTCTGAGCAGTTTATACTTGCCGAAGTAATCAAATGTTTTCTGATAAGAGCTTCTTCCGAGTCCGATCATAAATCGATCATTGATTCCGTATTCCAGGCCAAGACGATTTGTTGCAGCATCTAAGCCAAAGAATTCTTCAAATCCACGGTTGATACGATCGAAACGGTGGGAAATGATAAAATCCATATTATTCTTACCTACAGTTTCTACCGAATGTCCATTTATAATGCGGGTAGCCTTGAAGGTAGCTGTCCTGATAAAAACTTCATTACTGTCTGAAACAAGTTTCATAAGATCTTCCTGAGCGAAGGCAGAGAACGGAAGTAATAAATAAAGTAACAAGAAAAACTTTTTCATATCGTTTTGTTTAACTCAGAATCAGGCTTCAAAAACTCGCAATGAAGTACCACTTAATGTAGTGCTGTATTTTTTTAGAGCTGAGGTTGCCGGCCCCTGAACTCTTGCACCGTTTGAGTCAAATACAGATCCGTGAGCAGCATCAGTCAGGGAACAAGGAAAATTATTACTTCCTGAGTTATAGGATACCGGGTTTCCCTGATGCGTACACGAAGAAGATAGTGCAATATAATTGGAACCATTCTTCGCAATGATTACACCATTCATTATGGTCCAGCCTTTTGAATTTATGTCTGCATTGGAGCTTACATTGAGGGTAAAATCAAGCTTGGTGCCGGGTGTCGGTGTAGGTGTGCTTGGATTGGGGGAGCCAGTATCACTTTTGCCGCAGGCACCAAGACATGAGCTGATTACTATTGAGCCTGCGCTCAGGCCAAGTGCTGTAAGAAAGTCTTTACGTTCCATAATAGTTTTGTGTTTTGGGTTTCTAATTGTTTAATTTTCGAATAGAATTGATTTGTTGCATATACGGCTGAAAAAACCATTTGGTTTATCAATGAATTTTTTATTCTTGTGTAATGCCTATTTATACTTTTTAAATAATTGATTATGAGAAAGTTATGCATTTCTATTTTAATGTTGGTCTCATCTTATGGAAATGCCCAACAGAATCAAAGCCTCTCTATTACTCTTGAAAATGTAGACTATCCATATCCGGTGAAGTTTTTACCCCTCAATATTGAAGGCCAGGATGTACGGATGGCTTACATGGATATTATGCCGGATAATCCAAACGGAAAATCATTAATGCTTTTTCATGGTAAAAATTTTGGAGGGTATTACTGGACAAATGTGATTAAAGCACTAAGCGCAAAAGGTTATCGGGTACTGGTTCCTGATCAAATTGGCTTTGGGAAATCAGCTAAGCCATTTATAAATTATAGTTTTCACCGGCTTGCTGCTCTAAGCAAACAGCTTTTAGACAGTTTGGGTATTCAGAAGACTGTTTTGTTGGGGCATTCCATGGGTGGAATGCTTGCAAGTCGTTTTGCCTTGCTTTATCCCGAAAGAACTGTACAGCTAATCCTTGAAAACCCGATAGGATTAGAAGATTACCGTAGGTTTGTTCCCAATGCAAGTCCGGAAGCCATGTATCAGGCTGAACTAAAAACCACACCCGAAAGTGTGAAACGTTATTATCAATCCTCCTACTTTGTTAAATGGAAACCTGAGTATGATGAGCTGGTTCGCATAGCATCAGGTGTGAATTCAAGTTCTGAGTTCCCTCGTTATGCTAAGGTATCAGCTTTAACCGCGCAAATGATTTATGAGCAGCCGGTGGTTTATGAATTTCCATTAATTAAAGTTCCGGTATTGCTTTTAATTGGCACTCAGGATAAAACTATTGTGGGTAAAGCGCGGTTGAAGCCGGAAGATCAAATGAAGTATGGTCTTTATAATCAGTTGGGAAAAGAAACGGCAGCAAAAATTCCGGGATCTGTTTTAATCGAGTTTAGTAATTCAGGGCATATTCCGCATCTGGAGATACCCGAAGAGTTTTTGAAGGCATTGGGAGAGAATATCAAATAACTCCGAACGACCACCTGGGCAAGCGAAAAGTAGATTTCGTCAATCCCACACCAAAATAGCGACCTTATAGCTTTCGGGTGACTAATTTTATAAGCATAAGGCCAAGGTAAATTCGTAGGTCTTATGATAAAGTAGCTATGATTTGCTCAGCAGTAATTTTTTGCTGCTCTCCGCTTTTCATGTTCTTCAGACTGAGCAGCCCGGTTTCCATTTCTTCGCTTCCTATCAGGATAACAAAAGGGATTTTTTTATCGTCTGCATAGCTCATCTGTTTTTTTAGCTTAGCTGATGAGGGATAGATCTCGGCACTGATTCCTGCGTTTCTTAATTGTTGAAGCAGGGGTAGTGCATAACTTTCGGCTGCAGAATCAAAATTACTGATGAGCACCTTTGTACTTTCAGAAGCACTTTCAGGAAATAGGCTTAACTCCTCAAGTACATCATAAATGCGGTCAGCACCAAATGAGATACCTACCCCGGTCAGGTCACTGAGTCCGAACATTCCGGTCAAATCGTCATAGCGTCCACCACCTCCGATACTGCCCATTGCCACTTCATTGGTTTTCACTTCGAAGATAGCACCGGTGTAATAATTTAGTCCACGGGCGAGGGTGATATCAAGTTCCATATTGAGTATTGAGTATTGAGTATTGAGTATTGAGAGTCGTGCTAAATATGAAAAGATCGTTTCGATTTCAGAAATTCCTTTCAAACCTGTTTCGGATGCTGCAAGAATTGAACGAAGGCTGTTCAGCTTCTCTTCATTAGATCCGCTTAGGGCAATTATCGGCTTCAGTTTTTCGATATCCGATTCTATAAAACCGCGTTCGATCAGTTCCTTGTACACCCCCTCAAAGCCTATTTTGTCAAGTTTATCGATTGCAACAGTCATATCAATGATCAGCTCAGGCTTTCCAATGATCTCAGCTATACCGGATAAGATCTTACGGTTATTGATCTTGATTGTAAAATCTTTCAGGCCAAGGTTACTTAATGCTTCATGGTAGATCAGTATAAATTCTGCTTCATTGATCAGACTTTCAGAGCCAACCACATCTGCATCACACTGGTAAAATTCACGATATCTTCCTTTCTGAGGCCTGTCGGCACGCCATACGGGCTGAATTTGGAAGCGTTTAAAAGGGAATGAGATTTCATTGCGGTGCATAACTACATAGCGCGCGAAAGGAACGGTGAGGTCGTAGCGCAAAGCTTTCTCACTTATTTCAGAAGTGATGATTTGTGAGTTACGGGCTTCAAGCTTATCTGCAGGTACACCAGATAAAAAATCACCTGAATTCAGAACCTTAAAGATTAGTTTATCACCTTCATCGCCATATTTGCCGGTAAGGGTAGAAAGGTTTTCCATTGTTGGAGTCTGGATCTCCTGATAACCATATTTTTTAAATACCGCACTGATGGTATTGAAAATATGATTGCGTTTCACCATTTCAGTAGCTGAAAAATCGCGCGTTCCTTTCGGGATGGATGGTTTGATGACTGCCATGGTGTAAAGGTACAAAAAGACCTTAAGCTTAAATAGTGGATGCGAATACCCCGATTAATTCTTTACAGCGCTTTTCAATCATTTGGTAAACCGGGTCAAACTGATTATCATCATAATATGGGTCAGGAACTATGGCATCTTTCAGGAAAAGACTTATTTTATTGTGTTCTTCTTCGTTTCGGGCCAGGGCTTTCACATCGCTCAGATTACTGTAATCCATAACAAGGATTTTATCAAAATTTTCAAAATCACTTATTTCAAACTTTCTACAGCTTTGTCCGCTGATATCCAGACCATATTTTTTTGCAATTTCAACAGAGCGGCTATCGGGCTGCTGTCCAACATGCCACCCTCCGGTTCCAGCAGAATCAATCTCCCAGTTTAAACCTTTTTGCTGAACCAGATGTTCCATAATGCCATGTGCTAATGGAGAGCGGCAAATGTTGCCAAGACATACCATTAATATCTTCATAAATTGAACCTAAGATGAAAAAATACTGTTTAATAAGGCAGCAAGATGAATTCCACCTTTGAGCATTTGCTGATTCGCGATTTCAATGTTATCATAAATATAGCGATAACTCAATTTATCTCCATTATTCACCTTTGCATATAGTTGTGTGCTGATGCGGTAAGAATCTTTAACCCATTGTGCTGCATCCTGCGATTGCAGTGAATGTAGCTGATTTTTATCGATGAAATTTATGGAACGTGAATATTCGGTATAGCTAAGTTCTTGTGATTCAATTAAATCTGAATCCCAGACGCGGTGCAGGTTAGTATTTTGCCCGAACCATGTTAACTGGATTCTATTACCTCCAAGATCCTCAAAACGTCCGGTGTGCATTGGCTGATGTATGTCACCTACAAAATGAATCAGCAAACGCAGGTATACTACCTTTTTCTCCTGTTCCAGGTTCTTATTTTTTAATTCCGCAGTCAGAAAAAGAATTTTGGTATAAATATCTGTTACGGTATCGCGTTTTAACGCAAAATCAAGTTGTTCTTCGTTCAATCCGGCAGGCAGATTTATGTAATGCCAGTTATTGAGATAATTATAAGAAGGTTCTGATTTAATAAAATCTGCCCAGTTACTAGCCATTGCAAGGCTTTCATTCCCCAGGATTAGTTTTATTTCACGGCTTGATTTCTTGCTCAGGTAAGTCTCTGCGATCTGACCCACTACCCGATGTCCAAGGAGTCCCCAGGCCATTGCATGGACTGGTAAATAGAGCAGCACAAAAGCCAAAAATATTTTTTTTAGAGAATTGAAATTCATAATGATTTAGTTTAAAGGTTTCTGAATACAGATCGTTTTTTCTTTAAGGGATAGTTTAATATTCTGATGCTGTTTTAAACTTTCGAGGTATAAACTATCACCTGTATTTTTTCGGATAATAAATGCCGGAAGGTATTGACCTACACGGTAACATCCCGAGATTTTTTGCTTAAAATTCGATTTTGTAAAAGTTGTGGTCAGCATCAGAGTGTCCCCATTGTTTAGGTAGGTTCCTTTTGCATATTCTGTCCATTTTCCATCGTTAAAACAGGAATCGGGATAGGTATTTACTTTAGCGAAAGTTTTTATCGTGACGTAAACAGAATCACAGGAAAAGCGAAATTGATGTCTGGAATATTGCAGGAGTTCATTCTGATATTCAACGCTATCTTCTTCCCATGTTCCCTGAATACTTTCTGTGCCTTTACCCTGCAGATTAGGATTGAATTTGCATGAGGCAGAAGCCAGCAATAACAAGGCAAAAAAGAAAATACCGGCGTTTTTTACCATTTCCAATCTATAAATACCTCTCCCTGATCTGGGCCAGAGGAAAGGCATACTAATTATTTTAATCCGCCAATCATATCTTCAGGGCGAACCCACTGGTCAAATTGCTCGTTAGTCAATAAACCAAGACCAATGGCGGCTTCACGAAGCGATTTATTCTCTTTAAGGGCTGTTTTAGCAATTTTGGCAGCATTTTCATAACCAATATGAGGGTTGAGTGCTGTGACAAGCATCAGAGAGTTTTCAAGGTGTTTCTTGATACCTTCATAATTGGGCTCTATTCCGGCAACACAATTATTTGTGAAAGATACGCAAGCATCACCTATTAAGCGTGCCGATTGCAGGAAATTAGCGGCCATCACCGGTTTAAATACATTCAACTCATAATGTCCATTTGAACCTCCGATACTAATCGTAACATCATTACCCATAACTTGTGCGGCAACCATAGTTACAGCTTCATTTTGAGTTGGGTTTACTTTTCCTGGCATGATAGAGGAGCCGGGTTCATTATCAGGAATATGAATTTCCCCAATACCAGAACGTGGTCCTGAGGCGAGCATCCTGATATCATTTGCAATTTTCATTAGTGATACAGCAATCTGCTTTAATGCACCATGCGTTTCAACAAGTGCATCATGCGCCGCCAATGCTTCAAATTTATTCTCTGCAGTGATAAAAGGCAGTCCGGTAAATTTGGCTATGTAGGCTGCAACACTAACATCATATCCTTTTGGGGTATTGATTCCGGTACCAACGGCAGTTCCACCAAGTGCCAGCTCTGATAGGTGATCCAGAGTATTTCTCAAGGCTTTTAATCCGTGGTTTAATTGAGAAACATAACCTGAAAACTCTTGCCCTAAGGTTAAAGGAGTAGCATCCATCAGGTGAGTACGTCCAATTTTAACCACCTCTTTAAACTTTTCTGCTTTATGATGAAGAGAATCGCGAAGTTTTTCGATGCCAGGAATTGTGTTTTCCATCACCATTTTATATGCAGCAATATGCATAGCGGTAGGATAGGTATCGTTTGAAGACTGCGATTTATTCACGTCGTCATTTGGGTGTACAAAAGTCTTTCCTTCACCGAGTTTATTTCCCTGAAGTACATGGGCGCGGTTAGCAATAACTTCATTCACATTCATGTTCGACTGGGTGCCAGAGCCTGTCTGCCAGATTACCAGAGGGAATTCTGAGGAGAGTTTACCTTCCAGAATTTCATCGCAAACCTTTGCAATCAGATCACGTTTCTCAGGGGATAAAATACCACTATCGGTATTGGTATATGCGGCCGCTTTTTTCAGAAAGGCGAAAGCATCAATTATTTCCTTTGGCATTGAGGCCTCTGGACCGATCTTAAAATTATTTCTTGAACGCTCGGTTTGCGCCCCCCAGTATTTATCTGCGGGCACATTAACTTCGCCCATAGTATCATGTTCTACTCTGTAAGTCATTGGAACAGTTTTTTGTTACGCTGCAAATTTAGATTTTTTTACCTTGAAACAGGGGCAAAAATTTAGATTTTACGATCTAAATTGTAACAATCTGAACAATTTATACCCCGGTGTTCATAACTCTTTTATAAGCCTCTTTATAATATTTTCTAATTTTCAGCATTAAATATTTACCAATTACGCTTCATGATCAATTATCTCCGTACCAGCCTTGTATTATTTGTCCTTTTCGTCTTAGTTCAGTCCTGTAGTTCAGATCCTTCAGAAAAAAGAAAGAATAAAATTCTTAAAAAAGAAGTGCCTGACAGTGTTGTTCTTTTTTATGATCCCAGAAAGGCGGACAAGCGGATAGATGAAATTGTAACGAATCTTCACAGGAAATCAGGATTTAATGGGAATGTATTGGTAGCTAAAAACGGAAAGATTATTTATGAAAGAGCTATTGGCTGGGCGGATCACCTTCATCGCGATAGTTTAAAGATCAATTCAGTTTTTGAGCTTGCCTCAGTTTCCAAACCATTCACTTCTACTGCTATTATGATGCTTGTTGAAGATGGTAAACTAAAGCTAAATCAGAATGTAAAGGAATTTTACCCTGATTTCCCATACGATAGCATTACGGTTGAACTACTTTTAACACATAAATCGGGAATGATGAATTATGTTTATTTTGTAGATGATCTTTGGAAAGCACAAAAGAAAGATGAGCGTCCGGGAATTACGAACCAGGATGTAATGAAGCTGATCGCCGAACACAAACCCAATCCCTACTCCAAACCAAACACCAGGTTTCATTATAATAATTCCAATTTCATGGTTCTGGCTGCTATTATTGAAAAGGTAAGCGGGCAAAAATATTCTCAATTTATGGCAGAGAATATATTTAAACCACTTGGTATGAAGAATACTGCAGTGTATTCGAAGGCTGAGTTTGATAAAATTCCGGTGGATGTGGTGGGTCACGACCGAAACTGGCGTCGCTCGGTAGCGCAAAATTTTCTTGATGGCCCTGTTGGTGATAAAGGAATATACAGTACTATACATGACCTCTATTTGTTTGACAGGGCTATGAGAAAAGCAAAACTATTAAAGTCTGAGACCATGGATTCGGTTTATGCTGCTCATAATGTGATGCAGAGAGGGCATTTTAATTATGGTTATGGCTGGCGGACTTTTGAGAATGGCAAGAATAAAGTAGTATATCATACCGGCTGGTGGCATGGTTTCAGGAATATTTATTTGAGGCAGGTGAATAAGGATATTACCATAATTTTATTAACCAATCTTACAAACGGGAGTCTTTTAAAACTGGATGAACTTTATAAGGTTGCGGGTATGCCCATTGTGAGAAGAAGTGCGTATTCAGGAAACGGACAAAGTTCAGTTTCAGATGATGAGGATTAATTGACAAAAATCTCAAGATAGAATTCTTTTATAAAAGAAATCAGAAGATCATTTTTTTTGCCTCTAAATATGATTAACTTGCCTAAATGGATTTAAAGAGCAGAGTTTTTATTATTGATGATGATCCGATTCATCAACGTATCGCTCAGATTATGATATCGAAGCAAAATTTGTTTGATGAGTTTTTTGGTTATACCGAAGCTCAAAAGGCACTTGATATTTTGCAGAAGAACATAGAAAATGAGGACACACTCCCTGATATTATCCTTCTCGACCTGAATATGCCGGTTATCGATGGCTGGGATTTTCTGGAGACTTTTGAAATACTTAATAAAGAGTTCAAAAAAAACATTCGCGTTTTTATTGTTTCTTCATCGGTTGATGAAAAGGATTTACTTCGTTCAAAGCTATATGCTTCAGTTAAAGGTTTTATTTCCAAACCCCTGTCTTCGGATATCATCAGGTCACTCAAAGAGACTCATTAAATTGAATTAATTTATGTTTGATAAATTATTACAGGCTCAGCAAAAGGCTGAGGAGGTAAAGAAACGATTAGATTTAATTTCTGTTTCTGCTGAAGTTGAGGGTGGAAAAATCAGAATTACTTGCTGCAGCAGTTAATAAAGCCCTAGCACAGGCAGATAATGTAAGCCAAACAGAAATGCAGGCAGTTACACGCGACATGATGGGAGGCCTCGGCAATTTGTTCGGTAAATAATTTGATCTGTTATTTTCCTTCTTAGATTACCGTTCCATTTGGAATTACAGCTAATTTTTTGATCACTACAATACCATCTTTAATGGTATGTGTTTTAAAATCTCCGTTTTCAAGATGACTGCCTCCGTTAATTCGGACATCATCACCTATGAAACAATTTTTATCAATGATCGCATTCTTAATATAGCATCTCTCACCAATACCCATAACAGGGCGTTTAGACTGCGCAGCATCTTCCAGCTCATTCAAGGTCTGGTAGCGGTCGCCACCCATCACATAACTGTTGACGATAGTTGTTCCGGTACCAATACGTGTTCGGATACCGATAACTGAGCGTTCTATCCTGCTGGCATTAATAATACATCCATCAGAGATTATGGTTTTTTCTAATGTTGTTCCTGAAATTTTGGACGGTGGCAACATTCTGGCTCTGGAATAGATAGGCCTCTTATCGAAAAGGTTAAACTCAGGAATATCATCAGTTAATCCAATATTGGCATCGAAGAAAGAGTGAATATTACCAATGTCAGTCCAATAGCCCTCAAATTTGTAACTGAGGACTTTATATTCATCAATTGACTGAGGAATGATTTCCTTACCGAAGTCAGTTCTTGTATTATTCTCAAGTAATTTAAAAAGTAATTTTTTATTAAACAGGTAAATACCCATCGATGCAAGGTATTCCTTTCCCTTTTTTTTGAGGCTTTCGCCAACATCTGATTTCCATTCAGGCAGTAACTCCTTCTTGGGTTTCTCAATGAATGAGGTTACAAGGTTATTTTCATCAGCTTTCAGGATACCAAATTCACTTGCATCTTTGCCATTTACAGGAATCGTAGCAATACTGATCTCCGCCCCGCTCATTTCGTGGTTTCTGACCATTTCCCCAAAATCCATCTGATACAACTGATCTCCGGATAGAATCAACACATAGTCACAATTATGTTGTACTATATGACCAAGACTCTGCCTGACAGCATCTGCCGTGCCCTGAAACCAGGTGCTATTACCCGGAGTTTGTTCGGCAGCAAGAATATCTACAAACGCTTCGCTGAAAAAACTGAAATGATAGGTGTTTTTAATATGCTTATTTAAGGAAGCAGAATTAAATTGCGTTAAAACAAAAATCCGCTCAATACCTGAATTCAGGCAATTTGAAATTGGAATATCAACCAAACGGTATTTTCCTGCAATTGGAACAGCCGGTTTGGAACGGGTGTCAGTTAATGGATATAAGCGGGAGCCTTGTCCGCCACCCAAAACAACAGATATTACTTTAGAATTCATTTCAATCATTGCTCAAGCTTTTATAAAGGTTAATATATTCTATTGCCGATTTGTCCCATGAAAAATCAAGTGACATTAGTTTTTTTCTAATTTTTGTCATTCTTTCTGGATCTTCATAAACCTCACCTGCCCTTCCAACGACTGTTTTTATGCTTTGAATACTTAGCTCATCAAAATTGAGGCCGTAACCTTCTGCATCTTTTAAATCGATCACAGTATCTTTTAAACCACCTGTCTTATGAACAATTGGAATGGTTCCATAACGAATTGCATAAAGCTGGTTTAAACCACATGGCTCAACCCTTGATGGCATGATCAGAAAATCAGCACCTGCATAAATACGATGTGAGAGCATTTCATCATATCCGATATATACCCCGTATTGCTTTTTATATTTTAAAGAGAGATTTTTTAATTCCTTTTCAGTCGTAGGATCTCCTGAACCTAAAATAAGAAAATTTAGTTTTCCTTTATAAGTATTTAGACAAGATGCAATGGCTTCCGGAAGCAGATCTGCTCCTTTCTCTCCCACCAGCCTCCCGATAAATACGATAAGTGGCTTTGAACTGCTCAGCCCAAATTCCTTGCAGAGTAGTTTTTTATTTTCTTTCTTGCCGGCATCCACGCTTTCAATCGAATAGGTTTTGAAGATCATCGGATCAATCTCCGCATTCCAAACCAGGGTGTCAATTCCATTAATTATTCCTGATCCTTTACCTTCTTCCATTTGAAATAATTTTTCAAGACCATTCGAATTGATCGAAAGTTCTTTCAGGTAGCTTGGCGAAACTGTAGTAAATTTCCAACAGCACTTTACAGAGGCTGCCAGGGAATTAATACAGTTTCCCCAGTCCAGAAGCCCGGCTTTGCTCAGATCGAAAGCAGGTAAGTAAGAAATTTTATCCCAGCCAAACCAACCCTGATACTGACCATTATGTATAGTGCAAATAGTTGGAATAGAAGCCAGATTGCTATATAAAATGGTATGTGACACCAGAAAAGGAATTAATCCGGTATGGTGATCATGACAATGAATAATATCAGGCTTTGTATCAGATTTACTAATCCAATCCAGAAATGAAAGTTGAAAACCGATAAATTGCTCTATTTCATCTGGGTAGCAATATATTTCCGGACGATCAAGTAGTCCGGGTATATGAATCAGATATAAATCAAAACCCAGTGTTTTGTTTCTTTCTTTGAGGATATTGTATTCAAAAGTTTTAGATCCCAGTATTCCTGTTGATTTGAATATAAGATCAAAAGTGTTTTCCTGAACGAATTTCCGGTCGTAATATGGCAAAACCACTGAGGCATTTATTCCGGCTTCGCAAAGGTATTTCGGCAATGCACCAACCACATCCCCAAGTCCGCCGACTTTGGCAACCGGATAGCATTCTGCGCTGAGGTGCATGACATTCATAAACGAAAATTGAAAACTGAATTTAAGAAATGTAAACTACAAAAATTAATGTCCTGTGCTTATTCATATAATATAACAATACTCAGACGATATTCAAATTCAGTGGACTTGCAATGTTATTAATGTGCTTCCAGCCAGTTTTTGCCCTCCCCAACCTCAACCAGAATTGGAACCTCCATTTTAATCGCATTTTTCATACGTTCGGTAATGATTCCTTTCATTATCCCGATTTCATTAATAAGCACATCAAACACTAATTCATCATGTACCTGCATTGTCATTTTCGAACCCAGTTTATGATCTTTTATATCCTGATGAATCCTGATCATCGCAATTTTGATCATGTCTGCTGCCGATCCCTGAATTGGTGCATTGATCGCATTTCGCTCTGCAAATCCCCGAACGGTCTGATTGGCCGAATTAATATCCCTCAGGTATCTTCTTCTACCCATAATTGTTTCCACGTACCCATTTTCACGTGCGAAATTCATGGTATCATTCATATACTTCTTAATATTAGGGTAAGTATTGAAATAGTTTTCTATAATTTCTGCTGCTTCCTTTCGTGGGATATTGAGATTTTGTGATAAGCCAAAAGCTGACTGGCCATAGATAATGCCAAAGTTTACTGCTTTTGCATTCCTTCTTTGCGTAGAATTTACTTCTTCCAGGGCAATTCCATATACTTTAGCGGCTGTGGCCGTATGAATATCCAGTCCGTTTACAAAAGCTTCCATCATATTCTCATCCTTACTGATTTCTGCAATAATTCTCAGTTCGATTTGGGAATAATCTGCTGATAATAAAACATGTTCACTATCTCTGGGAATAAATGCCTTTCTGACCTCCCTTCCGCGCTCTGTGCGTATGGGAATATTCTGAAGATTGGGATTGTTTGAACTTAGACGTCCTGTTGATGCAACTGCCTGATTATAAGATGTATGTATACGACCCGTTTTCGGGTTGATCATCTGAGGCAAAGCATCAACATAAGTGGATTTCAGCTTCTGCAATTGTCTGAAATCGAGAATGTCAGCTACAATATCACTTTTATTAGCGAGCCTCAGGAGAACATCTTCACCGGTTTGATATTGCCCGGTCTTAGTTTTTTTTGCCTGCGGATCCAGCTGAAGTTTATCAAACAGAACCTCACCAAGCTGTTTTGGTGATGCTATATTGAATTTAACACCCGCCTTTTCATAAATTGTTTTTTCGAATGCGCGGATATCAGTTTCAAGTGTTTTTGAAAAGTCAACTAATGCGTCCTGATCAATTTTTACTCCTTCACGTTCAATATCAGCAAGAACATAAATCAGGGGGTTCTCAATTTCATCAGCGAGTTTCCAGGCGTTGACAGATTTCAAGATGGGTTCGAATACGGTCTTTAATTGAAGGGTAATATCAGCATCTTCAGCTGCATATTCTTTTACCTTTTCTAAGTCGGCGTCCCTCATATTTCCCTGATTCTTACCTTTCTCACCTATCAGAGTGCTTATACTCACCGGACTATAATTCAGGTAATTTTCAGCCAGCAGATCCATGTTATGACGTGAATCCGGGTCTATCAGATAATGGGCAAGCATAGTGTCGAAAAGTTCACCCTGTATGTTAACGTCATACCATTTAAGAACCAGGATGTCATATTTAATGTTTTGTCCAATTTTAGAAATGAGTGGGTTCTCTAAAACTGACTTAAATTCATTTAAAATAGTCCTGCATTCATTTTGGTCTGCCGGAAGTGGAACATACCATGCTTCACCTTGTTTAACACTGAATGAAAGTCCAACGAGTTCGCAATTATTAGCATCAAGTCCGGTGGTCTCAGTATCAAAACAGAAGAAATTATTTGCATTCAGTAAACGAATCAGGTTATTTCTTTTCTCTAAATTATCCACCAATTGATAATTGTGATCGGTATTACTGATGTTTCTGAAACTCAATGGCGTTTGCGGCTGGCTGAGTTCTGCCCCTGTGCCTGAGATGCCAGGTTCCTTCGCCTCATGATTTCCAAAAAGATCCATTTGCCCCGAAGACGGGCTGGATTTTACATCTGCAATGCTGAATTCATCCCCAAAAACTCTTTTTCCAAGTGTGCGGAACTCCAGTTCAGCGAAAAGAGGCTCAAGTACTTCCCGGTTTGGTTCATCAACGTGCAAAGCATCCACATCAAGATCTACTGGTGCATTCAGCATTATGGTTGCAAGTTTTTTTGAGATCAGACCCTGCTCAGCGAAATTTTCAACATTTTCACGAAGTTTACCCTTAAGTTCATGACTGTTGCTGATAATATTTTCGATTGAACCGTATTGTTTGATCAGTAGTTTTGCGGTTTTTTCACCAATTCCCGGAATGCCGGGAATGTTATCTACAGCATCGCCCCATAAGCCCAAAATGTCGATTACCTGTTCAACATGATCAATTTCCCATTTTTCAAGTATTTCTTTTACACCCTGAATTTCCATTCCATTTCCCATTCTTGCAGGTTTGTAAATGAAAATGTTTTCAGAGACCAGTTGTCCGAAATCCTTATCAGGAGTCATGCAATAAACAGTAAAGCCCTCGAGTTCTGCCTTTTTAGCAAGAGTGCCTATCAGGTCATCGGCCTCGTATCCATCAGAAAATATAACCGGGATATTAAATCCTTCGATCAGGCGAACGATATATGGAATTGCCGTCGAAAGATCCTCAGGCATTGCCTGACGGTGAGCTTTATACTCAGTAAAATCAATATGCCTTTCAGTTGGGGCAGCGGTATCAAAAACCACTGCCATATGAGTTGGATTTTCTTTTTTCAGGACTTCCAGCAATGTATTTGTAAATCCCATAATGGCCGAAGTATTCAGCCCACCGGAGGTAAACCTCGGATTTTTACTCAATGCGAAGTGGGCTCTGTAAATTAGGGCAAATGCATCTAAGAGAAATAGTTTTTTCATGATCAGTGTTGAATTTCAGGAATATTTCCTCTAAAATTTATCTGGCAATGCAGCCGTCAATATGGTCGTTTACCATCCCGGTTGCCTGCATGTGCGCATAACAAATAGTTGTTCCAAAAAATTTGAAGCCCCGTTTTTTCATATCTGCACTGATGCGGTCTGAAAGTTCAGTTCTGGGCTGCAAGTCTTTGTGGCTGTATAGTTTATTTATAATTGGTTTTTTATCAGGTAAAAATCCCCATATGTAATTGGAAAAGGAATCGAATTCTTTCTGAATGCCCAGAAACAATTTAGCATTGCTAATTGCAGCATTAACTTTTAACCGGTTTCGAATGATTCCCTCATTCTGTAATAAGTCTTCAACATCTTCCTGACTAAATGCGGCAACTTTTTGGACATCAAAATTCGCGAAGGCCTTCCGATAATTTTCACGTTTACGCAGGATAGTGATCCAGCTAAGACCTGCCTGTGCGCTCTCTAGAATTAAAAATTCAAATAAAGTCTGATCATCATAAACAGGTTTGCCCCATTCTTCATCATGATATCTGATGTAAAGCGGGTCAGTGCCACACCATGTACATCTTACAATATTTTGATCTTGATTCAAGGTTGGGCTTTTTAAAAATATTTAAACGTTTTGTTAATTTAACTCAAAATAAGATATAGGTCAGGATAAACTACTATTGAGTTCTTCCCAATATTCGAGGGCCCTACGGTAATGAGGAATAACAATAGAACCACCAACCAGATTTGCGATCATAAAAATCTCATTCATTTCTGTATGGCTTACCCCTTCATCATAGCACTTTCCAAGATGATACTTAATGCAATCATCGCAGCGTAAAACCATTGAGGCTACCAGTCCGAGCATTTCTTTTGTTTTAACATTCAGTGCACCATCAGCATAGGTTGTAGTGTCGAGTGCTATGAAGCGTTTAATATTCGTATCAGCAGTATCCATGATGCGTTCATTCATCCGGGTACGGTAGCTGTTGAAATCATTGATCATTTTTCCCATATTAATATGTAATTATATTATTTTAAGCTAAGGATATTTTAAAGTTCAAGCTCAAGAGCGGGATCCCAGAATATCTTTTTGAAATCAAGCACTTTGTCACTTTCTACTTTTACCCCTTCGTTTTCAAGTAATTGTTGCATCATGTCGGCTGAGCCAAAATGAAACTTTCCGGTAAGTAAACCATTTCTGTTCACTACCCGCTGGGCAGGTACGGGTGGAAATGCTGTATGTGCAGCGTTCATTGCATAACCGACCATTCTTGATGAGCCTCTTGATCCAAGATAAGAGGCTATTGCACCGTAAGAACTTACCCTTCCTCTGGGTATGAGTCTTACAACCTGGTAGACCTGATCAAAGAAACTAAGCTTGTCCATTTACTCAAAACTAAACTTCAGGTAATTTATATTCTTATCATTTGCAAGATACTTTTTCTCATAATAGGTTTTGATTGAAAGTATTTCATCAGCAAAGGTGGACTTGTAAAGGTCGGCAGTATTGATATGTGTAATAAGACCGAGCTCTTTTATTTTTGAAAGCGTAAAGAGATATAAAAGGTCGCTATCTGTTTTTAAATGTACCGGGGCGCCTTTTTCAAGAACCTTTATGTACATGTCCAGAAATCGGCCTGAAGTCAGGCGTTTTTTCTCCCGGCTTATTTGAGGCTGAGGATCAGGGAATGTGATCCAAATCTCAGAAACTTCAGCTTCAGAGAAATAATCCAAAAGGTTTTCAATCTGAATCCTGAGGAAGGCAACATTTGAAATATTTTCTTCAATAGCGGTTTTTGCCCCCCTCCAAATGCGGTTTCCTTTGTAATCTATTCCTATAAAATTGATGTCAGGAAACAGCCGGGCAAGGTTTACAGTGTACTCACCCTTACCGCATCCGAGTTCGAGAATGATGGGCTTATTATTTTTAAAATGATATTCAGCCCAATGGCCTTTTAATACTTTTCCATCTTCAAGCTCTATGACATTTTCAAAAGCTGTGATTTCTGCAAAGCGACGAAGTTTATCCTTACCCATTTCTAATCTAAAATGCCAGTAAAAATAGTTTTATCTTTGCATACTCTATAATAATGGAAAAAGCATCTAAAATATATGTTGCAGGTCATCGGGGAATGGTTGGTTCTGCCATTTTTAGAAAACTTGAAAAGGAAGGTTATTCTAACCTTTTGACGCGTACTTCTGCTGAACTGGATTTAAGAGATCAGAAGGAGGTAAGTGATTTTTTTCTCAAAGAGAAACCGGATTATGTATTTCTTGCGGCAGCAAAAGTTGGGGGCATAATTGCTAATAATACCTTCAGGGCCGATTTCTTATATGAGAATTTGTCAATACAGAATAATGTAATCCATCAATCTTATGTGAATGGGGTAAAAAAGCTTATGTTTTTAGGCTCAAGCTGTATTTATCCTAAGTATGCACCGCAACCACTCAAGGAAGAATATTTATTAACCGGATTGCTTGAAACAACCAATGAACCATATGCGATAGCAAAAATTGCAGGTATTAAGATGTGTGAAGCTTATCGTTCACAGTATGGATGTAATTTTATTTCTGTTATGCCTACCAATTTATATGGTTTTAATGATAACTATCATCCACAACATTCACACGTATTGCCGGCTCTGATCCGAAAATTTCATGAGGCGAAACAAAATTCTGCAAATCATGTTACTATTTTGGGAACCGGAAGTCCGCGGCGTGAGTTTTTGTTTTCCAATGACCTCGCCAATGCCTGTTATTATCTGATGCAAAATTATGATGAGCAGGGTATGATTAATGTTGGAACTGGTGAAGACATCACGATCAAAGACCTTGCTGGGTTAATTCAAAAAATAATTGGTTTTGAGGGTGAATTAGTTTTTGATACTTCTATGCCTGATGGTACACCACGTAAACTTTTAGATGTTTCAAAGCTGCACGGCAAAGGCTGGAGGCATGAAGTTAGTCTGGAAGAGGGTATCAGGATGGTTTACGATGATTTCATAAAGAATCACGCATAAAAAAACCTCCCGAATACAATTGGGAGGTTTTTTTTAATAAGTTTCACTGTCAGGCGGAATTCCATAGTCATCAATTCCCGGCTCCTGTTTTTTCTTCCGTTTGGTTGATTTAATCCATTCCGAAAATTTATTAATCAGATCGGTTACAACATCCTTGTTGACTGTTTTTGCAGTATTCTGAGAAAGCAATTCGACTACTGATTTAAGTAGGAATCCTGATTTTGGGAATATAAATTTATTCATAATAACCGGCAAACCAATTCGGAAAATACTCGTTACCCAATCCTGCTGCAAATTACCGGGTTCATTTCTATTTGGCTTAAACATTGGACTAACCCAATCGTTGACTTTACTGAATAGCATAAGAGGTACACGAAACCTGTTGGTAATTCTGTCGGTTTCAAATTTCAGTTCACCCTCTATTTCGGAGCGTACCGTTCTTAAACGAAGAATTTCCGTCCGCAGATCGCTACTATTTTGAATCCTTGTTCTCATGTTGTTCTTCATTTCTATCCTTGAAAAATTTTTCAATCACTAAATTAATGATCCGTTTCTCCAAATATTTCTCTTTGATGGAATTTAAAAGTATAGCTCCTAACAAATAAATTCCTGCTACGATTAAAAAGCCGCCATAAGTGTTATTTAAAACTTCGGATAAATAAAATCCGAGTGCAAAGCTGCCAAAAAAACCTGCAAGAACTGTAAGTATCAGTACCAGGCCATCAGTAAGTAAACCCGCAAACAATTGCGATCCCTTATCCACAGCACTGAGTACAGATAGTTCTGTTCGAACATGAATATATTCTTTAATTTTCTCAATGATATTTTGTGGATCAACCTCTTGTTCTTCCATGACCGTTGAAAAATTTAAGAATTTTTAACCTTGTTATATGTGCGTTCAGCATCATTGGCTACTGTGCCAACCGTTGATTTCGCGTGGGTGTAATCATCTTCAGCAGATTTTATTTTAGACCTTATATTCTCGGCAACTTTGTCCTTGAATTCAGTAAGGTTTTCTATCTCTTCAGCGGCACGGTCTTTAATACTATCACCAAGATTTTTCAGAGAATCACTAAGTTTATCCCGTGTTTCTGATCCCTTTTCCGGAGCGAATAATATTCCCAGGGCTGCTCCTGCTGCCATTCCGGCAAGCAGCGCAAATAAAATTTTCGAATTGTCTTTCATAGTTATCTAATATCAGGTATATATGGTTTGTGTTTATAATTCCAGCAATTCATTGTACATCATTCGTTCCCTCCGGATTTCAATTTTTCAAGCCTTTCTGTTGCCAGTTTACTTGTTTCATAAATCCGGATGGTAAGCATAAAGTAAGAAAGTAATAAAGGTCCGAATACTAGCCCTAAGATACCGAAGATAGGGATACCAATAATTATGCCAACTACAGTGATGATTGGATGGGTATTGGATATCCCCTTTGCGATGATTAATCGCAATACATTATCAATATTTGTTATTAATACAAATCCAAAAATCAGGATTCCCCAGCCAGCGGTATCATTTCCATTTGCTAATTCAATTATTGCCGTCGGAACAAATATCAGGGGAGCCCCGATAGCCGGTAGAAAACAAAGAAATGTGGCTATAACCCCCCAAAAGATTGGATCACTGATTCCGAACAGGAAAAATGAAATGCTAAGAAGTGAGCCCTGAACTATGGCAATATAACCTTGTCCGAGAACATTCGAATAAGTGTTGTTCTTCAATTCTTCTGCGAATTTCAAAGCATTTTGTTCCCGGAAAGGAGCATATTTAAGTAAGCCTGCTTCAAATTCCTTTTTTTGAACCATCATAAAATACAGCAGAAAATACATAATTACCAGGCCCAGAATAATGTTAAATGCACCACTAATCAGTGATGGAAATAATTCTGTGGCAAACTGACTAAGTTTCGACATGCCTTTGTCGAGGAGATGAGGCTGATCTAGTTTGGATCCAATAAAATCATCAATTCTTTGCATAATGACCATCATTCGCATGGGGTCGGCCTGGAATTCTGTTATTTTATCGATAACCATCAGACTGAGCATTAAAAACGGAAGCACGATTACCAAAAGTGAAAGCAAGATCATCAGACTTGCAGCTATCCAGTCTTTTAATTTATATTTTTCAACCAGCAAGTTGTAAACCGGAAGGAGAATGGTATAAAGAACAATTGTACTGAGTAGGGTTCCGGCTATTGTTCTCAGACTATATAAGACGAAGCATCCTAAAATAATGAGGATGGCGAGGACTATGTCATTTCTTTGCTTGTAGCTATATATCGACATATTCGTTTTCTACTGATACCCCAAAAACCGGGCCTTTAAAATAATAAAACCCGCCAAAAGCTGAAGCGGGTTTGTCTGATTACTCTTTCGGTTTTTTTAATCCAGATTAATCGCTTTCATTTTATTGTAAAGCGTCTTTCGATCTATATTTAAAATTTTAGCAGCCTTCGTTTTATTGAAATTTACTTCTTTCAAAACATTCAAAATAGTTTCATATTCTGCTTCCATTGCCGCATTTTTAAGGTCATGCTTATTTGGATTGACAGTCACGTTTGCTACAAAACTGCTTTCAAGTGCAGAAGCTTTTGCAAATGTTGAGATTTCAAGCGGTAAAGCTTTAAGCTGAATTTCATTTCCCTCAGTGATCAGGGTTGCACGTCGAACCACATTTTTTAACTCACGTACATTTCCGGGCCAGTTATAGGTCATCATACAGTCTATCACTTCTGAAGAGAAGCCGGTTACGTTTCTGTTGAGTTCAGCGTTTGCTTCTTTAAGGAAATGTTCGGCAAAAAGCTGGATGTCTTTACCCCGATCGCGCAATGGGGGTATGGTGATGTTGAATTCATTGAAACGATGGAATAAGTCTTCTCTAAATCGGCCTTTTTGAATCGCATCACTCAGGTTTTCATTTGTGGCCACAAGGATACGTACATCAAGATCGATTTCCTTGGTACTTCCAATTCGTTTTACTTTGCGTTCCTGAACTGTTCTTAGTAAGGCCGCCTGAATTTCATAAGAAAGATTCCCAACTTCATCCAGGAAAAGTGTACCCCCATTTGCCATTTCAAAATGACCAATTTTGGTATACATTGCTCCTGTAAATGAACCTTTTTCATGTCCGAAAAACTCACTTCCTGCGAGATCTTTCGTCAGTGAACCACAGTCCATTGCTATGAATGGTTTATCTTTTCTGGGGCTATTAAAATGAATACTTTTTGCAACTGATTCCTTTCCGGTACCACTTTCACCATTAAGAATGACACTGTAGTTTGTTGGGGCTACTAGTTTAATCTGTTTTAGGAGTTCAAGGGAAGCCGGGCTTTTCCCGATAACGAATTCTTCAGGAACTCCGTTTCCACTACTTTCCCTTCGTTTTTCTGTCTCGGGTTCTTTGGTTTCAGTTTGATTAATTATTTTTTGAGCCTCAAGTGCTTTATTAATGGTATTCAGTATCTCATCGGGGTAAAGCGGCTTGGAAATATAATCAAAGGCACCCATCTTTATTAATTCAACTGCCAGTTTTATATCAGAATAACCCGTGATGATGATCACCCCAGTATTTGGATAGGAGGTTTTGATTTTTTTTAACATCTCCCTTCCATCAGTGTCCTCAAGTCGAAAATCACAAAGTACCAGATCAAATTCCTCCTTAGTCATTAACTCCAGGGCACTGATACCGTTGGTACTTGTTTTTACTTCAAATCCATTTCTGGTAAGGAATTTTGATAAAAGAATGCCGATGTTGATTTCGTCATCGATTATTAATATCTTATTCATAGCTATATAGGTAAACCGAGAGGCTGATAATTAGAAGATTACGATTGCAATTTATGTAATTTATTCATAATTGGGAAATATTTTCTACACTTTCTGAAGGTAGTTTTGTTAGCGGCCTGTAAAATTTGCTTGTTTTTTAGCCAAAAATGATGCTACTCCTTCTCCAAAATCTTCTGATCCAAAGCAGTTTGAAAATTCTGAAATCTCAGTTTCATAGCCATTAATACCATCTGCCGAAGCTGCATTTATAGCTCTTATGGCACAGCCTACTGCAAATGGGGAGCGGGTCAATATTTTTTTCATTAGTTCAGTGGCCATGGACAGCAGATCTTCCGCCTTAAATACATGGTTTACAAGTCCCGTTCTGTAAGCATCTTCCGCATTGATCATATCTGCAGTAAGGATCATTTCCATAGCTCTACCTTTGCCAATCAATTCGGTCAGCCTTTGTGTGCCGCCATAACCCGGGATAAGTCCTAAACTTACCTCTGGAAGTCCCATCTTAGCTCCCGATGCTGCTACCCTGATGTGACAGGCCATAGCAAGTTCAAGACCACCACCCAATGCAAAACCGTTTATTGCCGCAATGATTGGTTTTGAATGGTTTTGTATGACATCAAAGACTTTAATTTGTCCTTCTCGGGCAAGTTCCCTTCCTTCATCGGCATTAAAGTCTGCGAATTCAGAAATATCTGCTCCTGCAACAAAGGCTTTTTGCCCGGTGCCGGTTATTATCAGTCCCCCGACTTCCTCATCATGGGCTGAACCTGTGATCACATCATGTAGTTCGGCCAGAGTGGCTTTATTGAGTGCATTAAGTTTGCTTTCGCGATTGATCGTTACGTATAAAATTCGATCATGCTTTTCGATGAGCAGGTTAGAGTAGTTCATTTTTATTCAAATTAAGATACATACTGATCTGTGACCGCTTGTTGAATTAAGATTTTGCGATCAGAATTTTCTGTTATCTGAAACCCAATTATTGATGTAAGACACGATATCTCCTGTATTTGTGCCGGGTTGAAAAAGCTTACCCACTCCCAGATCATGAAGCGTTTTCATGTCATCATCAGGAATTATTCCTCCGCCTGTTACTAGAAC
Organism: uncultured Sphingobacterium sp.; assembly: GCA_964356005.1. Taxonomy (GTDB): domain Bacteria; phylum Bacteroidota; class Bacteroidia; order Sphingobacteriales; family Sphingobacteriaceae; genus Daejeonella. Next base: position 10,456 of record CAYHGN010000022.1, on the reverse strand, counting down.
GTCAGTCAGACCTTTTTCTTTCATAAAATGAATGATTTTTGGAAAAACAGTCATATGGGCACCAGAAAGAATAGATACGCCAATGGCATCAACATCCTCCTGAAGGGCAGTATTGACAACCATTTCCGGTGTCTGACGCAGGCCGGTATAAATCACTTCCATTCCTGCATCTCGCAAAGAGCTGGCAATTATTTTTGCACCGCGGTCATGACCATCCAGACCGACTTTGGCAACCAATACCCGAATAGGGCGATTTAAGGATCCTGTCATAATTGATAATATGTAAAAGTAATAAGAAAATTGAAATGTATATCCCATTTCGTTTTACGAACATATTTGGATCAACCTGAAAACATATAGACTGTCTCCGCAAATAAATTTTCTTATTTTTGCAACCTCGAAATCAGGTTATGAGTGAAGAAAGATCATTAAATTTTTTAGAAGAGATCATTGAAGATGATATTCGGAACGACAAAAACGGAGGGCGTATTCTGACACGATTTCCTCCGGAACCAAATGGCTATCTGCATATTGGGCATGCTAAATCAATATGTCTGAATTTTGGTATCGCAACGAAATATAATGGAACGACCAATCTCAGGTTTGATGATACCAATCCTACAACCGAAGATGTTGAATATGTTGACAGCATAAAGAAAGATATTGAATGGCTGGGTTTTAGATGGGATAAAGAGTTGTATTCATCAGATTATTTTGATCAGTTATACAATTTTGCCCTCGAACTGATAGAAAAGGGATTGGCTTATGTTGAAAATGGAACAGCAGAAGAAATCGCAGCAGCGAAAGGAAGTCCAACTGAAACCGGAAAAGCAACGCCCTCACGTAGCAGGAGCATTGAAGAAAATTTGCTGTTATTCAGCGAGATGAAGGAAGGGAAATATCCTGATGGAGCAATGGTGTTGCGTGCTAAAATTGATCTTGATTCACCCAATATGCATCTTCGCGACCCGCTGATGTATCGTATAAAGCATGCCCATCATCACCGTACTGCTGATCAATGGTGCATTTATCCAATGTATGATTTTGCCCATGGGCAGTCAGATTCGATCGAGGAAATTACTCATTCTATTTGTACCCTTGAATTTGTCCCGCATCGCCCACTTTATGAATGGTTCATTCAAAAGTTAAATAATTTTCCTTCCAAACAATATGAATTTGCCCGTCTGAATATTAATTATACAGTAATGAGCAAAAGAAAATTGCTTCAGCTTGTTAATGAAAAACATGTTAGTGGCTGGGATGATCCAAGGATGCCAACAATAAGTGGACTGCGCCGACGAGGTTATACTCCGCTTTCCATCCGCAATTTTAGCGAGCGAATTGGTGTAGCCCGGCGTGAAAATCTCATAGATCTGAGTTTACTGGAATTCTGTATCCGTGAGGACCTTAACAAAAGTGCATGGCGACGGATGGTTGTACTTGAGCCATTAAAACTTGTTATTAAAAATTATCCTGAAGGAAAGACCGAATTAATGGAGGGTGAAAATAATCCCGAGATGGAGGGTGGCGATGGATTCCGTCATATTCCATTTAGTTCTGAATTATGGATTGAGCGTGATGACTTTATGGAAGAACCATCCAAAAAATATTTCAGGCTGGGGCCGGGACTTCTGGTGCGTTTGAAACATGCTTACATTGTTCGCTGTGATAGTTTTGTGAAAGATGAAAGCGGGAATGTTACTGAAGTGCTATGTACTTATATTCCTGAATCAAGAAGCGGGACAGATACGAGTGGAATTCATGTAAAGGGAACAATTCACTGGGTTTGTGCCCAAACAGCGCAAACAGCTGAAATACGATTGTATGATCGCCTATTCAGGGTCGAAGATCCTTCCAATGAAGACGGAGATTTCAAAGATTACATTAACCCTGATAGTTTGACAGTGATCAGCAATGCATTTATTGAACCTGATCTAATGAATGCTGAGGCGGGAAGGGGTTATCAGTTCATTCGCAAAGGGTACTTCAGCCTCGACAGTGATTCTGCACCAGAGAAACCGATATTTAACCGTACAGTTACCTTAAAAGATACCTGGGCTAAAGAATCTCAAAAATCCTGAGCTTAATTCTATAAGTATTTTTTATAAAGATTAAAGAGTATTTGTTTTTCTTCTTCATTGAGAATACCCCTTAGTTCTTTCTGAATAAAGTGAAGCTGGAATGATTTAATAGCGTTTTCGGGATTTTTAATATCATAGCCAATGATCCTGAGTGCTTCAATTGGGTCAAACGATTCTGGAACAGAATCTGTCAGCACCTGATCGTACCATAGCCCAAATCCACTTTCCGATAGTTTTTTCCATGGGAAAGTAATGTTCGGATCCACTTTTCTGCCTGGTGCTATGTCTGAATGACCAATGAAATTTGCAGCCGGAATAGTATGCGTTTTCTTAAGTGTAGCCAGAACAGTCAAAAGACCATTAATTTGCGCATCCGAAAATGGCTCAAAACCATTATTGTCAAGCTCTATTCCTATTGATGAAGAATTAATATCAGTTAGATTTCCCCATTTGGCGGCTCCCCCATGCCATGCCCTCAAATAATCATTGAGCATTTGATATATCACACCATCCCTACCAATCACATAATGCGCGCTAACCTGAGTTTTTGAGGTAGTGAATGTTTTTAAGGTCTGCTCGCTTGAAGTTTGGGCAGTATGGTGGATGATCACATAATTTGGTTTTCTGAGCCCAAAATTGGTTGTTCCCACAAATTCCTGGCCTGTCGGATTTACAGGTGTAGCCCTGATTGTTTTACTCAATTCTTTTGCCTGATTTTTATAGACTTTATTGGATGGTCCATATGGTCCTGATGAGCAGGATATTGTAATCAGGATTAGTCCGTAGTATAACAGCTGTATCGATTTTTGTAGCATTGCTTATTGAAGTTAAATCATGCAATTTACAAAATTATAGTTCGGTAAAATTTGATTTTTGTTCACCAGAAAGATCCTGATTGTTAGAGAGATAGGTTATTGATAAAAGATCTGCCCTCATTTACCTGCAATGCCAAATGTCGAATAGTGGTTTGCTGAAATGTATTTTCAAGAGCTTGTCTGGCCATTTTGTACTCATCATGCATGGGGCATGGGCGAGTTGCTGAGCATTGTTTCAGGCCAAGACCGCATTCTTTGAAAACCGACATACCGTCAATTGCATTCACAATATTTATAACAGGCTGTTCCAGTTGATATTCCTCAATAAAGAAACCACCATAAGGTCCTTTTAAAGAGGTTATTATCCGGTGCTTATTAAGTATCTGTAATATTTTGCCCGTAAAGGCCTCAGGTGCATCAACTTCCAGTGCTATTTGTCTGATATTATGCTTAATACCTTCATTATGTCTGGATGCAATAAAAGTAGTTGCGCGTATTCCGTATTGACAAGCTTTGGAGATCATAGATTATCAGAATATTGGCCTGTTAGAATTTTGTTTGATCTGATCAATTTTATGCATAAACATACTTGCCATTATTCCAGCCCTGGTCCTGGCATCTTCTGCCACCGGACCTTCGAAATGCGTATTGACAGTTTCGTTGAATAAATTCATCCAACGTTCGAAATGTTCTTCTTCCAGCTCCATTGTTGCATGTTTGATGAATGGATTGCCATTATAACCCTTTACGCCAAATAATGCAGCATTCCAGAATGTATACATCTTTTCAAGGTGCGGTTCCCAATGAGTCGAAAGCCTGAAATTAAATATAGGACCCAGTAATTCGTCTTCACGAATCTTCTGGTAAAACACATCAACCATAATTTTGATATCATCTATTCCTCTTATGTCTTCCTTTTTCTTCATTTCCGGTTCTTCATTTACAAATGTAGGAAATTCTATAAAAGATAAAATTATCTTTTATAGATTATTTTATATCTTTGAATAAGATTTATTCAATATAAAAAAAATGGAGACAATTAGAAATACCACCATTGGCTCATTGGTTGCGGCCAACTTCAAAGCAGCCAGCGTATTCAAAAAATTTGGTATCGACTTCTGCTGTAAAGGCAACAGAACAATTGCAGAAGCCTGTGCAGGTAAAAAACTTGATCCTCAGCAGGTTGAGCAGGAGGTAATGTCGGTTTTGGAGAGCAAAGAGTCGTCTTCAATAGACTACAATACATGGCCAATTGATCTTCTTGCAGATTATATAGAAAAAACCCATCACCGTTACGTGACTGAAAAAATTCCTGAGCTCCTTTTTTTCCTTGAAAAACTTTGCAGGGTTCATGGTGAAAGGCATCCTGAACTTTTTGGGATATATAAGGAATTCCTGGCATCTGCAGAAGAACTCAGTACACACATGAAAAAGGAAGAGAACATTCTCTTTCCGTTTATCAGGCAAATGGTTTTGGCTGATAAGGAGCATGTTGCTCTTGAAGAGCCCCATTTCATGACTGTTAGAAATCCAATAGCCATGATGATGAGCGAGCACGAAATTGAAGGTGGCAGATTTAGGGAAATCTCTGAAATGAGTAATGGATATACTCCGCCTGCAGATGGCTGTACCACTTACAGGGTTGCCTTTGAAATGCTTAAGGATTATGAGCAGGATCTACACACCCATATACATCTGGAGAATAATATACTTTTCCCTAAGGCGGTAAAACTAGAGCAGGGATTAACGGATAAGGTTTAGTAGCAGTAAGGCTTTCGTTTAAGTATGGCCCGGTCTCAGTCAGTAAGCAAAATCTCACTTACTATTTTATATTTATCAGAAGAGTATGAAATACAAACCTTTTCCGGCGAATATAGAGATTTGAAATGCCTGATACAGGATAGATTGTTTACTGATGATTTTGGGCAATGTGGTGGAATGGGAAGATGCGGAACCTGTATCGTTAGAATTGATGGGCTTAAAAAAGCTTCAGGATTTATCAGAAATGAGGCCACTACACTCAACAGGTTAGCTTCGGGAATTGATAATGTCAGGCTAGCCTGTCAGATTCCTGTTGACGAGGGACTTTCAAATATGACCATCATTGTAATGTGATATCATGGGTATTCCTATTTCAGGACAATCGATTTCGTGGATTTTGAACAGGCATTAAAAATACCTAATGCCCCATTATTAAAATTAGATTCCGGGTTTGCCGGAGCAACCGGAGGTCCACCATTTCCACCTATCTGACTTAGGGCAAAGAAATATTTGAAAACATTCCGGTCAATAGATTGCATTTCAATATCTACAATATCTCCAGATTTTATATCGTCGTCACCATCATAGATGATAACATCAGAAACTGCGTTTCCGTCATTAAATCGGTCTTCAAAAACCAGATCGCCCTGAATTTTTCCATTAATCTTTAGAATATAACGGTACTGATTTTGAATTTTTGGAGGATCATTATAATAAACCGTAGGATAGATATTTGAATTTCCAAAGAATGAAAGTGTTTTGAATCCAACAGAATCCGGGATTACCGGAGCGGGCATAGTTGATTTTGCAGAGTAAGTTTTCCCTTCAACAAGAACATCCAGAGTATAGGTAAGACCGGGTGTCCCTCTGAGACGCGGACTTCTGTAAATTCCATCGGTTAATTCTGTAAAAGCTACTGAGAGGCCTGCTGAAGATTTTAATGTTACCTGTGCACCCTTTACACCATTGAAGCTTGTGGATTGATCAAATGGTATTGTTTTGGATATCCTTACAAAATGATTTTCACTTTGATTGCTAACGGTTCCTTCAATGACTATCAAAGGATCTGAATTTTTTAGCTCGAGATCGATTACTTTTTCACAAGAAGAAAGGACTATTACAGCGGTAAGCAGGCAAAGGATTAGTCTTATATTCTGAATGTAGTTTTTCATGATTAAAATTTGAAATTCCAGGTAATTGAAGGAATAATTCCGAATAGTGTAGTACGCACAGCCTGTGTTCTGGCCGCGTTGTCCGGATCGTCCCTGAAATCTATTGAGTAAGCATTTTTTCGGTTATATAAATTATAAATACCAAATGACCAGCTCGATTGTAGTTTTTTGGCGGGTTTACCTTCGAGGGTAGCTGATAAATCCAGGCGGTGATAGTTGGGCATTCTGTCAGAATTACGTTCAGGATAATAATAAATTGTTTTGTTGTTTAGCTGATATTTACCTGATGGAAAAGTAACCGCATTCCCGGTATTAAATACAAATGTTGATGAGAAAGTCCATCTATCATTCGCTTTATAAATACCGACCAAAGAGAGATCATGGGTTCGATCCTGTTTAGCATTGAACCATTTACCAAGGTCGATATCATTAAATTGGCGCTCAGTTTTTGACAGGGTATACCCCACCCAGCCATTTAATTTGCCAAATCGTTTTTTTAGAAAGAGTTCAATACCGAATGCTCTTCCATCTCCAAAAAGCAGGTCTGCTTCAACATTCCTATTGCCTCTCAAATCAGTACCGCTTCTATAATCAATCTGATTCTGCATCTGTTTGAAATAAACCTCTGTAGAAAACTCATAATTATCATCATTGAAATTTCTGAAATATCCCAGAGCAACCTGATCGGCAATTTCGGGCTTTACATTATTACTGTTCATGATGTATAAATCAGTTGGAGAACTGGCCGTTGAATTCGACATCAGATGCAAATTCTGTGTATTGCGGGTATAGGAACTTTTTAATGAGGAGAAAGCATTGAGCTGATAACTTGCAGAGATACGGGGCTCAAGATTAAAGTAGGACTTTACCAGCTGACCAGATGAATATGTCCTGGATGAAATGGTACTTCCATCCTTATCATAAGTAGAAAAAACACCCGGGCCAAAAAGATAGAATGAACTAGCTCTTAATCCGTAAACTAAATTTAACTTATCATTAACTTCCCACTCATCAGAGATGTAGGTTGCTATTTCACTTCCCTTACGTTTTTCAATGGTTACTTCATTTACACTGGATGTGGCACTTGCCGTAATGCTTCCGGGTGCAATGGTATGGTGTATTAAATCGAGTCCAAATCGGATATTGTGCCTGTTATTTAACGCCAGCTGAAAATCCTGCTTTAAATTCATATCCCTGATAGAGGAATTGACTTTGAAATTATTCTCTTCAAGAAAGTTCTCGATCACATAGTTATAGTTACTGTAAATCAGCGAAGTATTTGAAAATAAACGATTGCTGAATAAATGATTCCAGCGTAGTGTTGAAGTAGCATTGCCCCAGTCGAAGCCAAAAGTTTCGCTTAAGCCAAGTTCATCGCGACCAAAATATCCTGAAAGGTAAAGTGTATTCTTATCGTCTATCTGGTAATTGACCTTTGCATTGAGATCATAGAAATAAAGCGTATTTTTATTGATGGAACTGTCTTTTGAAAGAGCCAGAAAAGCGTCGGCGTAAGTTCTGCGGCCACTAATCATGAATGAACTTTTGTCTTTAACCAGCGGGCCTTCAACTTTTAATCTGGAGGAAATAAGTCCTATCCCACCTTCTGCTGTAAACTCCTTTTTATTTCCATCATTCATTCTGATGTCAAGAACTGAAGAAAGCCTTCCGCCATATTGAGCAGGCATCCCGCCCTTAAAAACGCTGACATCTTTTATTGCGTCGGAGTTGAACGTTGAAAAGAAGCCTAATAAGTGAGAGGCATTGTATACTGGTGCTTCATCAAGCAGGATCAGATTTTGATCGGTTGACCCCCCCCGAACATAAAACCCACTGTTTCCTTCTCCGGCCGATTTTATTCCCGGAAGAAGCTGCAGGGTTTTCAGAACATCGCGTTCTCCGAAAAGAACTGGTACATTTCTGATTTCATTCAGATTGATCTTAGCAACACCCATCTGAGCATTTACTACATTATCATTCCTTTTTTCAGAAGTGATCACAATCTCTTCCAGAATATTGTCAGGAACCATGCTCAGGTCGAGCCGGAGATCTGAATTGATATTAACCTTTCTATTTATGGATCTATAGCCAATATAACTGACACTCAGGTTGTACTCACCCGGACTAAGTTTATAAGAGTAGAAACCATAAGCATTTGTACTGGTGCCCGATTGGCTTACTGCGGTAAATTTGAGTGTGACTCCAATCAGGGTTTCACCTGAAAGAGTATCTTTCACAACACCATTTATTGTATAGTTGTCCTGAGCATTTACACTAAACGTAAAGTAGAAAAGCAAAAAAACAAACAGCAACACATTTTTTGAAAAGGGCATCAATCAAGTATATAGGGTAAAAAACAACAATATCATAGTATGTACGATATTTCGGCAAATCTAATCACTTTATTGCTCTAATTATTAGCGGATTGTAAGCCGAAAGTAAGATAATTAGATTTGATGGGATTGGGTTTGAAACCACGGGAACAAAAATAGGATATGATGCTATTAAACTAACAGTTTATACGGCACTATTCTTACAAACAATCACCATTCAGATCCTGATCATTTGGGCAAAAATGGAATCCCCATAAATGTAATTTTTGAGCAGGGGCTTAGTAAATTGGGTATAAATTGATGTTGATTAATATGGACTAAATACAGAGCCAGAGTATCAGACCTGTTCGATCATTTGGGCAACAGTATCTTTAGAAATGGGTTTACTGTAGAAACGAATGATCGAAGGATAATTGCCAAGCCTGTTCTTATCATTTTCATTGATTGATGAGCTGAATAAGAAAATTGCAAATTTTGCCTGAACTACCTCAGGGAGTTGTTCAAATGCTTCTACGAATTGAAAACCATTCATAACGGGCATTTGTATATCCAGGATAATGATAGTGATTGTGGAATCATCTCCAATTAGCTCATTTTTTATTCCTTCATAAGCCTCTGTGGCCTCCATGTATGATTTTACACTGGAGTAAGTTCCTGAATTCTGAATGATCTTTTCGGCTATAAAACAGTCCAGCCGGCTGTCATCAATTATAATAAAGTTTGGAATCTGAGCCGACATCTCATTTATTTTGAACCAGAACCTTAAAATGTGTTCCCTTATTTATTTCTGAATCTACAGTAATTTTTCCATTTAATTTAGTTACCGCAGCTTTTACATTATATAATCCAAATCCAGAACCAACATCTTGTGTGCTCGCCCTAAAGAACATATTGAAAATGTCGCCCAGATAACTCTCGGCAATTCCAACACCATTATCGATAACATCAATTACCGCGTTACCATTTTCAACCAAAATATTAAGATTAACGGTCTTATTCTTATTTTCTTTTCTCTGATATTTAAAGGCATTGGACAAAAGATTGTTCAAAATAAGTTTAACGGATAAAATATCACCCCTGAAAGTTTCTTTTTGTATAATATTTGTGATAAAAGTGACGTCACTCATCAGATATGTAAAGTTAAAGATTTTGATTTGCTCTTCAACCAATTCATTGAAATCAATTTCTTTAATTTCAAGTTCGCCCCTGTTCAGATTGTAATAGTCGTGAATACTTTGTATAAAGTCATCCAGGTTTCTGACTGAGTCCTTCATCATCAACAGCATTTTTCTGATCTCAGTAATATCATCCACATGCTGGGCAGCCTCAATGGCACCAAGAACACTCAATAGAGGGCCCCTCATATCATGAGTCACGCTGTATGAAAACTTATCAAGCTCATTATATGCCCGTTGCAACTCTTCGTTCTTTACTGCGAGCAGTGAATTAGAAACATAAAATTTGTTGGCTTCATTGATTGCACCAAGAATATCATCATCTGCCCATGGTTTTTTTACGTACCTGAAGACATTACCCAGATTTATGGAGTCGATTACTGAATCGATGTCGGTATAACCTGTAAGCAATATCCTGATAGGTTTAGGATAACGGCTTCTGATCTCTTCAAAAAACTGAACTCCGGTTTTTCCGGGCATACGTTGATCACAAAAGATTACCCTGATGTCCGGATGAGAGCTCAAATGCTGCATAGCATCGGTTGCGTTCACGGCAATCATGATGTTATAATTCATCCTGAATGATGCTTTAAAGCCAGTCAGGTTGTTGATCTCATCGTCAACGTAAAGAATTTTTATTTTTTCCTGTTTTTCCACTTAAATTTCTGTTGTAAGATCGAGAATTATTGGCAATTCCAGAATAAATTCTGTTCCGAGGCCCGGAGTACTGTTGACCTGTATTTCGCCCTGATGTCTTTTGATCGTGTTGTATGCAATTGACATACCAAGACCAGTTCCTTCACCTACATCTTTTGTAGTAAAAAAGGGTTCAAATATTTTTTTCTTTGTATTCTCATCCATTCCAATACCATTGTCTTCTATTTTCACAGATATGCTTTTCTCATTATCATAGGTACTGATCTTCAAAATCCCACCCTGTTCATCGCCAAACTTTTTATTAATTGCATATATGGCATTAGAAATAATATTCAGAAATACCTGATTAAGTTTACCTGGGTAACATTCAATCATAGGAATATCACTGTATACTTTTTCCAGTTTAATTTTGTTACCTAATAAGTTATTTATCACAATTAATGTTGAGTCGATACCATCATT
>CAYHGN010000021.1:0-34235 GCA_964356005.1 uncultured Sphingobacterium sp. | reverse complement strand
TTAGATATTGTCAGAAACATAAGGGCTTAGAGGTTCATTCATGGGTGATAATGTTAATCATTTTCATATGATTTTGAGTAGTAAGAAATCAAAACTGAGTGGTATTATCAGAGATCTGAAGAAGTATACATCAAATTAAATTACATTCATCAAAATCCAGTTCGCGCATTTTTGGTCGAAAAGGAAGAGGAATATTTGTACAGTAGCTGTGGTGATTATTATGGGATTAGAAAAGGACTAATTGACCTGGTTTTTCTATGATTTAGTGGATTAAAAATCCACCTTTATCTAAATATTCGACATGCCCTGCGGAACATGTCGAATAGTGTAGAAGTTCTTTAATTCACACCGCCTTTACGTATCGGGCTGCGTTGGGCAGGCCATGACATCGGCTGCCCGGTTCTTGGACTATAAGGTAGAATACTTTTTTCACGGGATGCAGGTGTTGGGTCTTCACTCGCTTTGTATGCCATAATCGCTGTCAGAATCGCATTTTTCTGAACATCATCAAATACAATCTTGTCGTAGGTATCACGGTTGGTATGCCAGGTATAATTTCCATAGGCCCAGCTTATTGAACTTAATGAAAATGCAGGAACACCAGCAGCTACAAATGATGCATAATCAGATCCACCACCACCTGGGTTACCAGGGAAGTTAGTTTTAATCTCTGAACTGATTTCAGTCGGAACGGCCTGTAACCATCTGCCTAAATAACTGTAAGCATGTAAAAATCCCTGACCTGAAAGATCAACAACCCTTCCAGTTCCGTTGTCCTGATTAAACAGAGCCTGAATATTCCTGATGATATCCGGGTGGTCTTCAACGAATGCTCTGGATCCATTTAATCCTTGCTCTTCGCTACCCCAGTGTCCAACAAGAATTGTCCTCTTTGGATTCGGATAAACTTTTTTAAGGATTCTCATCGCTTCAAGCATGGTTACTGTTCCAGTGGCGTTATCGGTAGCTCCTGTCCCGCCATCCCATGAATCGAAATGTGCAGAAAGTACTACATACTCATCCGGTTTTTCAGTGCCCTTGATTTCAGCTATTGTGTTAAATGCGGGTACCATACCCAGTTGTTTTGAGTCGGCACGTAAATTAATCTTAGGATTAATACCTGATTCTGTAAGACGATAAAGCATGCCGTAATCTTCAAGTGAAATGTCAATGGTTGGAAGTTTTGTACTCTGAGCACCAAATATTTTATTTACGCCAAATCCTGCAGACCAATTAGAAGCAAAAATGCCAGCTGCACCTGCATTTTCAAGTGCTATTGCCAATGCTTTTGGATTGAGGCCTGTTTTGCCAAGACGATTGCGCCATGCAATTGTGGCAGCAGTGCGCTCTGCCTTCATTTTTACAAGAGATTCTTTTGTAGCAAACTCTTCCCAGTTTCTGTCATCTCTGCCTGTTGGCTGCTGCATAGATATCATAACGAATTTACCCTTTACATTGGGTAACCAATTTTGAAATGCAATTGAGTCGGGAAGATCTGCCAGAATAATTGTTTCGGCAGTAACAGTTTTACCATGGCTTGAAGCGCTCCATGCAAGTTGCATTCCCTCCAGCGACTCTGTACGAGGGTGAATCATATCAATATGGGTTATGCCTCGTTCCCATCCGCGCCATTCTCCCCATTTTTCATTTCTTGCAGGAATTCCCCAGCTTTCATATTTTGCAATTGCCCAGTCGTGAGCTTGTTTCATTTGTGGAGTTCCAACCAGTCTTGGGCCTATTCCATCGGTCAGCTCATGAGCTAGTTTTTTCAATTGTGAGTTTTCACTGGCTTCTTTAATAATCTGCTGTACAATAGGATCATTTTTCTGGGCATAGGCTATGCTACCTGAAAATAATAGAATTATAGATAAGAGCTTGATTGATTTTCTCATGAATAAAGATTGTTTTAAAATTGGTTTTGAACTACGAAGATATTAAAAAGCAGGAAGAATGAAAATTATACAGTCTTGAACATCAGTTTTGCCGACTTTAATCCAAGTATTTTTTTCTTATTTACTGGATACTCTTAATTTTATATATTGATTCATATATTTCATTGTGGTTCTCAATCATGAAAAATCTTCTTAATTTCCAGTTCTCAAATTCATGCAGTTAATAATATGACCTTCAAAACTTTTTACCCGGGAAATAAATTTTGTTTTCTGTTTTCAGTCCTTCTGACTTTAATGACCATTTCTACTGGTATTGCCCAGCCAAAATTTGCAGGTAAAGAGAATTTATTATCTACTCCAAAGAAATATACTGTGTTTTATAATGCCGAGTCACCAAAAATCGATGGTAAACTGGACGATGAAGTCTGGAAGAATGTGGAATGGACAGATAATTTTAAAGATATTGAGGCAGATCTAAAACCCCTCCCAACCTGGAATACCCGAGCAAAGATGACCTGGGCCAATAATGGATTATACATTGCAGCTGAACTACTGGAGCCTCACGTTTGGGCTAATTTAAAAAACTATGATGATATCGTTTTTTATGACAATGATTTTGAAGTATTTATTGATCCTGACAATGATACTCACCGTTATTATGAGTTCGAGGTAAATGCTTTAAATACTATGTTCGATTTGTTTATGGCAAAACCATACCGTAATGGCAGTGGAGCTCTGATTGCTTATAATGCTCCCGGAATGCAATGGGCAGTTGATATACAGGGGACATTAAATAATCCTTCAGATATTGATAAAGGCTGGACAATAGAGATCTTTATCCCCTTTTCGGCTGTAACTTTAGGTAATTCTCCAAAAGTTCCAATCGATGGTGATTTCTGGAGAATCAATTTTTCGAGAGTAGAATGGAAAACGGAAGTTAAAGATGGGAAGTATATCAAATTGAAAGGAGCCGATGGCAGGAATCTACCTGAAGATAACTGGGTATGGTCTTCACAGGGCTTGATCAATATGCACTTCCCGGAGCGCTGGGCTTATTTGCATTTTAGTAAACAAGCAAGCGGAGATTCGAGGAATTCATTTACAATCCCTTACAGTGAGGAACAAAAAAAGCATCTTTGGTATGTATATTATTTACAGCAGGATTATTTCCAGAAACATAAGGTTTATGCATCAGATCTGGGAAAGTTGGGGATTACTGAACTTGAATTTCCTGTTGAGGGGAAAGAAAACAAGCTATGGATGGAGGCCGGCACACAGCAGTTTATGGTCTTTATCAGTAGTGATGAGCAGGTTTTCAGCGTAAATAACGAAGGGCTAGTTCAAAGGAAGAAGCTATAATCAAAATAGTATTTTGTTGCGAAATCAATTTAATTATAGCCTCTTAGTTTATATATAATAATCCCCGCAATTTCATGCATCAGGTTTTCCCATTTTAAAATATTCCCTGTACCTGGTATAATTAGGTCAGATGGAGAAAATCCTTGCATATAGTATAATCCATCTGTAGGATGAATGTCAACATCCATACCAACTTTCTTGAAGCAACCTTCTGCCCTCCTCATATGCCAGGCAGAAGTAATCATAATTGCTGATTTTAGACCCGCTGCTTCCATGATTTTCTTTGATTCAACAGCGTTTTCATAGGTGTTTCTTGAAATGGTATCAATAAGGACCACTGAATCGGGTACACCACAATTTTCTGTTAGAAATGATTTGGCGAGTATTGATTCGCGTGTATCATCTACAAGACTTCCGCTTCCACCACTGATTATAATTTTTTTTATTCTTCCCTTTCTATATAGTATCAGTCCTTCAGTAAGTCTGTCGGCACCTTCTCCAAAACTCAGGCTACCGCTTTCTTTATCCCTGCTCATAAACCCACTAAGCACTATTCCGGCATCATACACTTTATTGTTATTCATATTGCTTTTCGGTTCCCAGTATTTGAGCAATTGATTAATAATAAAAGGGTTGCTGAAGAAAAGAAGTAAGCCCAGAGAAGTGATGAGTAATTTTCTTCTAAGGCTTGACTTTTTTACGATCAATGCAAGAATTAAAACACATAGAACTATGATCGTTGGAGAAATCAGGAATGTAAGGATCTTGGATAAGTAGAAGAACATGTCTTAATAGTTAAATAAGGTGAATTAAAATTTCTGCCCAAGTAGACAAATTAATAAAAATAATAAGGATTTAATTTAGGGTTAAAAATTTGATTATGCTGTCTATAATAAGGCTAATTCGCAACCAAATTCCTTGTTTAACGTAGAAAAACCAAGATATCAGGTCTGAATTTATGTTGGTTGAATTTAAGCAATTATTTCTCTTTGATTGCTAAAGTGTGTAGTGTACTGTCAGGGTCAGAACAATTATTACCAAAATAAGCCAAATCAATGAAATTTCAATTGCAGGAGATCAAAGCTATTTTACTCGTCTTGCTATTATTCATTGGTGGTTTAACTTCTGTTTCAGCTCAGCAGAAGGCGATGTTTACACAATATATGTTTAACGGATTAATGATCAATCCCTCATATTCATCAATGGATGAAGCAATTAATGTCACCGCCCTTTCCCGGCAGCAATGGGTTGGATTTAAAGGTGCTCCCAATACACAAACCATATCTATACACAGCCCAATAAAGCAATCACGAACATCCTTAGGCTTAATTCTGATGAGAGATCAGATTGGAGAGGTAATTAGTGAAAATGGGGTGTTGGGGACTGCAGCTCATAAAGTTGAGATTAGTGATGATACTTATTTTGCACTTGGCTTAAGTGCAGGAATAGGTAAATCCGTTGGGCAATATAGCCAGTCGGGTAGTCCTACCGCAGCCCTGGATCCTGCTTTTGCAGATCAGAATTCTCTGAGGGCGAATCTTGGATTTGGTTTAATGCTATTCTCCAATAAATTTTATGCTGGTTTTTCATCACCCTTTTTCTATTACAGAGATTTGGGTATAGATTCGCATTCAGCCACAGCATATAAACCACATTATTTATTACAGGGAGGATATTTGGCTGATTTGGGAGAGTATATCAAGTTCAACTCCAAAATGTTATTTTTAACCGGCTTGATAAACTTAGAAGCTGTTTATCTGTTGCAAAGAACTACTGTTTTTATTCTACACTAACAGTTAAGCCTTCCTGCTGAAGTATTTTTCGGTAAACTTCAACTTCAGTAAATGACCCTTCCAGGATTATACATTTACCATCATTATGGACTGTCCAGGCGATTCTCTCAGCCTGTTTTTCGGTATAATCCAGGTATTTTATCAGACAATGTATAACGTGTTCGAATGTGTTGGTATCATCATTCCAAAGGATCAGACGATGGCTAACTTTTAACGCTGCTAAAACTTCTTCAAGCGTTAGTGTTTCCTCCTGTACCTGTGTTCCCATTTTACAAAAATACAGAATGAATACCGATTACAGAACGAATATTTGAATAAGAATGTTTATTGGATTACTGCACTGGCCTCTATTTCAATGAGTAAATCAGGATGAATCAGACGACTAACTTCTACCATAGTGGTAGCCGGTTTTATCCCTCCAAAAAATTCCGCATGCGCTTTCCCGGCTTCCGCCCACTTGCTGATATCGGTTACGTACATGCGTGTTCGGACAACATCAGTCATTTGCGCTCCGGCCTCATGCAAGGCTTTTTCAACTTTAAGTAGAATAAATTTTGTTTGAGCGTACAAGTCATCTTTTCCGATCAGCATATCTCCATCTACCGAAGTCGTTCCTGAAACTTCAACGATGTTTCCGATACGTACAGCCCGGCTGTATCCCACAAGATCTTCCCAAACGGCTCCTGACGAAATATTAATACGTTTCTGCATATATTTCCGATTGAAATTAACTCCCTTTGGCCGATCGGGTCATCATTTCAAGCATATCCCACATTTCGGGGGTAATTGCTTCAAGTCCATTGAATTGCCCTGCTCCCTGCAGCCATTCTCCTCCATCAATAGTAATCACTTCTCCATTGATATACCCCGAAAAATCTGACATCATAAAGGCAGCCAGATTTGCCAGTTCCTGATGGTCACCCACCCGCTTTAGAGGTACCCGGCTCTTAAAATCGAATTTTTTCGCCATATCGCCGGGGAGTAATCTATCCCATGCTCCTTTCGTTGGGAACGGACCGGGTGCGATCGCATTATTTCGGATCCCATATTTACCCCATTCTGCTGCCAGAGAACGGGTCATGGCCAAAACACCGCCTTTTGCGCATGCTGAAGGGACTACATAGCCAGAGCCCGTGAAGGCATAAGTTGTTACAATATTTAATACCGTTCCGGCTTGTTTCTCTTTTATCCAGTGTTTTCCAACTGCCATGGTGCAATTAGCAGTACCTTTTAAAACTATATCAATAATCGTTGAAAATGCATTCGAAGAGAGTCTTTCTGTTGGAGAAATAAAGTTTCCTGCTGCATTATTCAGTAATCCATTCACCTGGCCAAAAGTCTCGAGTGTTTTTTTCAATAACTCATCAACCTCTTCCTGTTTACGAACATCACATTGAACCGGAAGGACTTTTGCTTTTAGTTCTCTGCCATCGGCTGATGCTTCCTCTTGCATTTCAGAAGCAGTTTTTTCAAGAACATCCATTTTGCGACTCGTGATAACCACATTGGCACCGAGTTTAAGAAAATAGGTGCTCATGGCCCGGCCTAAACCAGTTCCACCGCCGGTAACAATGATTGTTTTTCCGCTAAGAGCATCATCACGTAACATGGGTTCATTAAACATATCAGGAAGATTTTTGTTGAAGATTTTGAATGATTGTTTTTAATATGGAACGTGTAGAGGGCGACCACCATTGTTCAAGCATATGACCAAGCATTTCTGTTTGATCAGCACTTACCTTTTTGAGGAGTTCTTCGCGAATATTCATTTTGCTTTGTTGCCAAGTTTTACGTTCAAGCTGAATGTACGTCAACATTTTACGTTCAGCGGCGTGCAGAATACTTTCAGGGCTAACTACCTCGTCAACCAGTCCTGCACTTAATGCTTCCTGAGTATTCATTAACTTGCCTTCAAGCAATGCACGAGAGGCCGTAGCATTGCCAAGCCAAAATGCATATAGATGGAAAATACTTTCAGGGACAATGATACCCACAGGTACTTCATTCAATCCGATGATAAATTTTCCTTCGGCCATTACCCGGTAATCGCAGCAAATTGCCAGAACACAGCCACCTGCCGGACTGTGTCCGCTGATTGCAGCGACCATTGGTTTCTTGAAGGAGACCATAGAGGTAACCAGGCTCAAAAATTCTACCCAAAATTCTTTCACCTGATCTTCATCATAATCGTACAGTTCAATAAGATCCAGTCCTGCTGAAAAGAAACCATCCTTTCCGGTGAGTATGAGTCCGGCAATAGAATCATCATTTTCGATATTTCTTATCATTTGATGCAGTTCAGAAACCATTTCTGAATTTATAGCATTTGAACGACCGCGATCTAAAGAAAGCACGGCAATTTTATCCTTTATGTTAACTTTTATTGTATTCATCTTTTATTTGACACTATACCTGAAAATCTTTCTTCCTATCGATCCATTAATATTAATCCCTTCAACAATGGCTTTGTAATTACCTGCCCCATCCGAATTGAAGAATTCGATCTTTGCTTTACCTGTAGTATCACTGATAACATTTGGATTCCAGTAAATGGTAGTCCGCAAATCAGGGATCTTTGCATTAATCTCAGGATCATCGTAATTGGGAGAATAAAACTCCCTGCCTTTAAAGTATCCCTGAGGTTTATAGCTCATTATACCTGGTGAATAAGACCTGTAATTATTGTTAATTTCACCACGCTTGGTAGTTATAATGAGTAATCCACCTCCACCCATTGAGCCATAAATAGCACTGTTCGCACCGCTTTTCAGTACTTCAATGGTTTCTACATCCTGTACGCTAATAACGGATAGAAATTCAGGCCCCAAAAAGGCCCCATCCACAACTACCTGCATTGGTATTGGCCCTCTGAATGAAGAAGCCATGTTTCTCATCAGATAGGCCATACCATCCCGGACAATTAAACCAGCCACCCTCCCTTGTAAACACATAGCAAGATCAAAACAATTTTGAAGCTGATCGGCCTTGATTATTGCATCGGCTCTTCCAGGGCCATTCAAATTTGAAGAGTACTTTACTTCTTGTTTTCGTTCAACTATTTTAACTTCATCAAGAAGAATATTTCTACTAATTACACCATATCTCCGAAGTTCATCGAACTGTGTTCTGCTATTCTTTAAGTAAGAAAGCATCGAGCGGTTAACATTAACCTCCAGCATAGCTTCGTTTTTGTTTTTTGTAACCAATTGTGGTGGTATCCTGTCGAGCAAAATTTCTACATTTTTTCGATCTTTTTCATTTCTTGCCTGAATTACGAATTTCGTGCTATCATTAAACGAAAGGTTATCAAATCTGAATTCCCCGTTTGAATTGGTAATGGTATCCAGCATAAAAACGTCGCCTGATGCAGAAAACAAGGTGACTTTTCCCCCGACCACAGGCCTGCCTGTCAGTGTGATTACTTTGCCGCTCACCTGTAAATTGGTTTCGGGTTGATATACCAATGATGGATAATTATTTGAAAGCATATTTTTCCATTCAAACCGCCGCCAGCCTTGTGTGAGCAATAAGATATCAAGCTGCCTGATCTTATCTTCATTTATTTCATCAAAATAATAATTGGGCTGTTCAATAAAACCTTTCAAATCTGAACTAAATAGAAGGTTTGATATTATCGTGGTTTCATCAGCCTCATTAAAGGGCACTTTTGATTCATCAAGAATTGCAATTGAAAAGCTCCCCAATGTAGGATTACCCTCAGGATCTCTTGTGTCTAAGGTCATTTCGACTTTCCCCCTTTTTTTATACTCAGGTTTGTCTGTACTCAGACCGATCTGCAAAAAGTCAGAATGATTTATAAATACCAGCCGTTCTGCAACCGGTTCGTTTTGGGCAGAAAAGAGTGTTAACTGAAGTATCCCGGTTGGGAAGCGTTTCTTTGAAATGCTGGCACTAAAGGTTTTTGAAGTAAGTTTATTTTTTGATACAAATTGAACCTGTCCGTTGGTTTGAGCAATAAGGGTAATTTCTTCATTCGGTTTGGCGGTTTCAGTTGTTAATATTTTAATTTTAAGCTCATCGGTATCGGTGTTACTCACGGATAAAACATATCCGTTTGTCTTTACATTTGGTAAGGGATAAGTCTTTTCTGAACCATCTTCAAAAATGATGTGTGCAGTATACTTATCCGTAATTTCGGGTAGTAATTTAAAGTGCCCCATCCCAGCATGTTCTGATTTCAACTCTGCTAATCGAACATTATTTTGATTGCTGATATAGCCACTTACATTGATTCCACGTCCGTCTGAACTTACAGCCTTGAATCCGATTCTTGAGCTGATGCCATTGACCAAATCCCCGCTTTCGGGGAAGAACTGCACAACAGATTCATTCGATGTTGATTTAACATGGAAGTTTTTATTAGCACTGTTCTTTTCATCCAGACGTATATTTGTACTGATTCTTCCAGACTTTAATATGAAAGGTTGATTGTTTACAAAACTGACCTGAAGATTTCCCATTGCATCAGTCGTACCCTTTCCTTTAAGAATACTTCTGAAATCAAGTTCAACCTGATAACTCACTTCTTTATTGGCGAGCGGCCTGCCTGCCATATCGCTATAATTGATTTTAGCTAATACTTTTTGACCGCGCGGGTCTTTGCTATAAGAATAATCAACCTGAGTTAATACAGTATTGGAAATAGAATTACCGATGGTGATGGTTTTATCAAAGAAATATTCTTCTCCAAAATTTCGCATCCATGTCGTGTAAGCACGTATTCTATAATTACCTTCTCTCAGTGAATCTGTGAGTGCAAAATCTCCCCAGGTTAATCCTAAATTCAATGGAATTTTCAGAGACTTCTTTATTGAATCCTTGTCATTGATCAATTCCACATATAAGATCCTGCTTAGGGTAGATAATTCATTTTTCTCAGCATTAACCACATAAGCCTTAAACCAGATATTATCACCAATTGCGTAATAAGGTTTATCAAGGTGCAAATGGATTTTTTCCTGCGGGTACTGCAGTCTATATTTTTCTATCTGAGTAAGGATCTTTTTTAATGGTTCATCATCAATGATAAATCCAAGCATTGTTGCTGAGAATATTATAGAAAATATGATAATGAAATATTTTTTCATAAAGATTGATACTGAATATAAATTCTAATTTGGTTATTGAATACCAGGTTCGACCCGGGAAATTGTTGTCAGTAAAAATTAAGCCTCAGTTTTTATTTGAGGCTTAATATATAATATACGATTTATTTTCCTGCAGCTACTCAAAAGGAATTCTTCCACATCATACTTTCAACGGGTTTTGTGGTCTTATTGTTGTATTTGGCATTCAGTTTTGTGTTGTACATAGTCTCCACATCACCTTCAACTACAAAATAGATTAACTGTCCGATAGGCATACCAGCATAAATCTTTACCGGTTGTGTACATGATATTTCCAGGGTCCAGGTATTACAGAATCCTACGTCACCTTTTCCGGCGGTTGCATGGATATCAATCCCTAACCTGCCAGTACTTGATTTTCCTTCCAGAAATGGCACATGCCTGTGAGTTTCAGTATATTCAAGGGTTACTCCAAGATACAGGGTATTCGGTTGGAGTACAAAACCATCCTTAGGAATCTCGAAATGGTCGATCTCATTATGAAGTTTCGCATCCAGAACCCTGTTTCTATATGTGGCAAGATATTTACCCAAATGAACATCATAAGAGTTGGTACCTAAGCACTCCGTTTCGAAGGGCTCAATGATTATATTTCCTCTTTCAATTTCTTCCAGAATCAGTTTATCAGAAAGTATCATAAATAAGCATAAGATTTGGACTAAATTATGATTAATTTGAGATAGTTTTGCAGGTATTTTAATTTTAAGAATGGCTCTTGCTTACCACCGGGAAATTGACAACAATACATCCTTTGCAATCTGGAAGATTGAAGAAAGTGCGGATGAATTGCTGGCTCAATTACAGTTGAAGGAACACGAATTATCTTACCTGGATACTTTGAATAATGGCAAGCGTAATATGCATTGGCTCAGCACCCGTGTCCTGCTTCGGAGAATGATGGATACTGATAATTATATTGACTGCAAGGTAGATTCAAGTGGTAAACCCTATTTAAGTAATTTTCCCCACCATATTTCACTTAGCCATTCCTATGATTACGCTGCCGTGATGGTAAGTAAGAGTAAGGCAGTAGGAATAGACATTGAACTTGTTAAAGATAAGATTGAACGAATTGCCCACAAGTTCCTGAGTAAGGAGGAACTTGGTTTTATACAGGATAATTATCGTATTAATCAGCTATACGTTACATGGTGTGCAAAGGAGGCTATTTATAAGCTTCATGGTAAAAAGAATATAAGTTTTCTGGAGCATATAAAGCTTGAGCCCTTTGAATTTGAAGGCAGTGGCTCTTTTGGTGCCATGCTCAATACTGGAACCCGGCATAGGAAGTTCAAAGTGCATTACGAAAAATTTGATGGCTATATGATCGGATTTGTTGCAGATGATAATGAAGAATAAGAAGGTTATTTTTCAGGATTGGGGTTTGCTTGATTACCAGCAGGCATGGGACAGGCAGGAGTTGGTTTTTGCGGATACTGTTCAGGCAAAAACTCAAAATAGAAACAACAATACGGATTATGAGGTCAATAACCATCTCATTTTTGTCGAACATCCTCATGTTTATACGCTCGGAAAAAGTGGTAAGCCTGCAAATTTACTCCTTGATGATGCCGGATTAGCCAATAAACAAGCCACATATTATAAAATTAACCGCGGTGGTGATATTACTTATCACGGTCCGGGGCAGATTGTAGCTTATCCAATACTTGACCTGGATAATTTTTTTACAGATATCCACCTGTATCTGCGCACTCTTGAGGAAGCTGTGATACTTACACTGGCTGATTATGGAATACAAAGTGGCAGGTATGAAGGTTATACCGGAGTTTGGCTGGATGCGGATAATGAGCGTGCGAGAAAGATCTGCGCAATGGGTGTGAGGTGCAGCCGTTGGGTAACCATGCACGGATTAGCATTCAATGTCAATACAGATCTGTCTTATTTTAAAAACATAGTGCCCTGTGGAATAGATGATAAGGACGTTACTTCAGTGGAAAGGGAGCTTGGTTTTAAGCTAGATATTGAAGAAGTGAAGCAGAAGTTGAAGGGGCATATTGGGGAGCTTTTTGAGATGGAAAACTTTGATAATTGATAATTGAGACCCGATGGCTATCGGGTGGAGAATGGAGAGTTGAGACCCGGAAGCTTTCGTGTTGAAAATTCAGACCAGGGTAATAGATTTTGCATTAACCGATAATTCATGATACCAGATAACTGGCAACAGATAACCAATTTATTAAAAACCAAAAAGCTCCGAATAAAATCCGGAGCTTTTTGGTGCAAAGTGAGAACGATATTACATCATTCCACCCATACCGCCACCACCCATTGGAGGCATATGAGCACCACCTTTATCGTCTTCCGGCTCATCAGCTAATACAACCTCAGTTGTTAACAGCATGGCTGCAATTGAAGCTGCATTTTCCAATGCAATACGACCGACCTTAGTTGGATCGATAACACCGGCACCGATCAGGTTTTCGTAAACATCAGTACGGGCATTGTATCCGAAATCAGCTTTACCTTCTTTCACTTTCTGAACTACAATAGAACCTTCAATACCTGCGTTTTGGCAGATCTGACGTAATGGTTCTTCAATAGCACGTCTGATGATCGCAATACCTGTATTCTCATCCTCATTATCTCCTTTAAGATCTTTTAAAGCATCAACAGCACGGATGAAAGCAACACCACCACCAGCTACAATTCCTTCTTCAACCGCTGCACGGGTTGCATGTAAAGCATCGTCAACTCTGTCTTTTTTCTCTTTCATTTCAACTTCAGTAGCTGCACCAACATAAAGTACGGCAACACCACCTGAAAGTTTCGCTAAACGTTCCTGCAATTTTTCTTTATCATAATCAGAGGTAGTTGTTTCAACCTGAGCTTTGATCTGGCTAACGCGGGCTTTAATATCAGCAGATTTACCTGCTCCATTAATTACGATTGTATTATCTTTATCAACAACTACTTTTTCTGCCTGACCTAAATAAGTAAGATCTGCATTCTCTAATTTATAACCTCTCTCTTCAGAAATAACTGTACCACCTGTAAGGATTGCGATATCTTCAAGCATTGCTTTACGACGATCTCCAAATCCAGGAGCTTTAACAGCAGCCACTTTCAGTGAACCACGGATTTTGTTAACTACCAGTGTAGCCAGTGCTTCACCGTCAAGGTCTTCAGCAATGATCAATAATGGTTTGCCTGTTTGAACTTGTTTTTCAAGAACTGGAAGTAACTCCTTCATTGAAGAAATCTTCTTGTCGTAGATCAGGATATAAGGATTTTCCAGCTCTACTTCCATTTTATCAGCATTGGTTACGAAGTATGGAGATAAGTATCCACGGTCGAACTGCATACCTTCAACTGTTTTCATTTCAGTTTCAGTACCTTTTGCTTCCTCAACAGTAATTACACCATCTTTTCCAACTTTCGCCATTGCATCAGCGATCAGGGTACCAATCACTTCGTCATTGTTTGCTGAAATTGAGGCAACTTGCTTAATTTTTTTATTGTCTTCACCAACAGACTGTGATTGTTTTTTCAAATTAGCAACAACAGCTGATACCGCTTTGTCAATACCACGTTTTAGATCCATTGGATTTGCACCGGCAGCAACGTTCTTAATTCCGGCAGTTACAATAGCCTGAGCTAATACAGTAGCAGTAGTAGTGCCATCTCCAGCCTGATCAGCTGTTTTTGAGGCAACTTCTTTTACCATCTGTGCACCCATGTTTTCAAGGGCGTCTTTTAATTCGATTTCTTTGGCAACAGTAACACCATCTTTAGTGATTACTGGTGAACCAAATTTCTTATCGATAATTACGTTACGACCTTTTGGTCCAAGAGTTACTTTTACTGCATTGGCAAGGATATCCACGCCTCTTTTCAGAGCATCGCGCGCTTCAACATTGTATTTAACTTGTTTTGACATTGTTTAAAGATTTTAGATGTTGGACTTAATTCAAATTGATGTTTGTATCAATCTTCCGGTTTTTAATTTGATTTGGATTCGAGGTCTGATGTCTGAGGTCTGATGTCTGACTTCCGATTTCGGACTTCTGACCTCCGACTTCATTATAATGTTGCAAAAATATCGGATTCACGCATGATCAGATATTCTTTACCTTCATGAGAGATCTCTGTTCCGGCATATTTGCCGTATAATACAACATCGCCTACTTTGTAAGCCATTGGGATTAAATTGCCGGTTTGTTCTGCATATTTGCCCGGTCCAACAGCTACAACAGTACCTTTTTGAGGTTTTTCTTTTGCGGTATCAGGAATGTAAAGTCCTGAGGCCGTTTTTTCTTCAGCCGGTGCAGCTTCTATAACTACCCGGTCTGCGCTAGGTTTGATATTTAATGCCATATTGATATAATAAATTAAATTGATTGAATGTTTGTACTCTTTTGTTGACACGAATTATGCCAAATAAGCTAATGATACATTTCTTGTCAAATTTTCATTATTTGATTATCCAAGCCTCTATCTTGTCAAAGTATCGGTGTCAAGCTGTCAGTAAAATGTCAGTTTGATGCAAAAAAAAGCCACCGTTCAGGTGGCTGCTTATTTAAAATACTTAATTATTTTTTTGTGCTGTCAGTCGGGAATGAAAGACCTGAGGGCGCTGCAACCGGTGCAGCGGGTTTGTTGATCTGGTTTTGAATATCATTCATCTCCTGTTCAACTACTCCACCACGTGGAACCACAACATTTACCATTAGTGCCAAAACCATCAGTGTTACTGCAAGAATCCATGTTCCTTTTTCCAAAAAATCACCTGTGCGTTGTACGCCCATAATATTGTTCGAGCCCGCAAATCCGGAAGATAAACCTCCTCCTTTAGGGTTTTGAATTAAAATAATCAGAACTAACAAAACACAAACAATAATTGAAAGGATAATAACTGTATATAACATATCTACTAATTTATATTGTTTTCTAATTCACGAATTCGGTCGGCAAAGTACGTGCTTTTTTCCGGAAATTTCAAACTTAATTTTTTGAAGGTAGAAATGGCTTTTTCATATAGCATCTGATCCGCATAAATACTTGCCAATGTTTCTGAAACAAGATCGTTCGGATCTTCTGCACTTTTCCTTGCCTTATTCTCAGTGTCCAATTTTTGAGAACTGGGGGGCCTGATCTGTGGTTCCTCCTTGATAAATTTCTCGAGAATAGAATCTTCCTTACGTTTAACCTGGAATGGAACTGTTCTGGGAGCGTTTTCAATTTGCTCCAGAGGTGATTGTAAGTGAAAAATATTCTCAATTATCTGACTGCTCAACTGATCGACAGAACTTATTTTGATGTTCTGATTAGTATCTGATCTGAAATCAGCATAAGGCTGATATGTTCCTGCATGTTCCATACGGGTCTTTTGCAACCACCATAAAAAGGAATAAGGCATTTTATCGTCATTATATCTGGATAATTCCTGGTCTGATTCTAACTCTGATTTTTCATTGTTACCTGTTTCCTTAAGTAATGGTTCTTCAGCAGCTAAAACGGGTTCTTTAGGAGCAGTTTTGATCTCATCGGCAGGCTTTATTTCTGTCTCCTTTTCAGAACTAATAACCGGCTCTGCTTTTGTTTCTTCCTTTACCGTATACTCTAATGGAATTGTGCTTTGATTAATTGTATTAAAGATGTCACCCAATAAAGTAGATTCTTCATCCTGATTTTTATTCACATTAGCTTTTGCCTGCTCTGGCTTAGCCATTGTTTCTTTCTCTTTATTTATTGGATCATCTGCCTTTTCAGTAGCAATTTCGTCATCGATCTCTTGTTTTGTAGTATCTGATACACTTTCTTCAACATTTTCAGAAGCATTTGTTTTTGCTGTCTTAGCTTCTTTTACGGCTTCATTTTCGGGAGTTGTTTCTATTTTAGCTGCCCAAACGTTTTCCTCGACCGAGGGCTTTTCTTTTTCAGGAACTGCTATAATTTCTTTTTCAGGCTCGGTTTCAAGCTTGGCAGACCATGAATCATCCTCTATTATTTCATTATTAAGTTCTTCTGAACTATTTTCTGATTCAGGTTTGCCTTCATCTGAATTTGATTTTTCCTCAGTCAGGTCTCTAATGTCTTCAATTCCATGTATTCCCTCATCCTCCAAATCCTGTTCTGCAAATAGTACAGATTCAATATATTTTAATTTTTCAGGCTCCTTTAGTTTTTCCGGTTCATTCAAAATTGTATAAAGAATTTTTCTTTCAGGAATTGATAATGCAGAATAACTCAATTGCTCCTTCAAGTTTTCAGAACCCGAAAGTGATAAAGAACGGCTATAACAGAGATTTAATACCTGACAGTAAGGAAACTCTTCTAGAGCTTCCTCTAAAATTTTTGCATCTAAGGGATCTATCGCAGAAGGATCTGCAATACATTTTGCAAACAATTTAATGTAGGCTTCCTGCTGGTTTGTCTGTTTCAATTGTGCTGAGTTTTTTGAAAGCTAAATATTTATTACCAATTGGCAAAAGCCTTGTTAAAAATATCCTCGGTTAGCTGGCGGATGATTAACGCTAATAATTTTTGTTCCTGAGTTTGTATCGGACCCTGATTCAGGCTAAATTCCTGAAATGCCTGGAATGATTGTTCAAAATTTAATTCAGGATTCAGAACATTTGTGTATTTTACACTGACAGTTACTGTTACCCTATTCAGGCCTGCCCGGTCATTTCCCTGGATAGCAACCGGCCTGATAGTATAATCAGTAATCCGCCCTTCAAAATTAGCATCCGCCTCTGACCTGACAATACTTAACCTGGATTGATTTCTTATCCTTTCTTTTAAACCTTCGGTAAACTGCTGACTCAGATAGGGCACCACCAATGGAGAGGTGTTCTCAAAGAACTGAACTGAAAGTGTTTTCATTTCCTCTGGAATTGAAGCACCTGAAAAGGAATAGGTACCGCAGGACTGGGAGAGCATAAGCAGGCCGATAATTAAGGTGTTTCTGAATATTGAAAATATCTTTTGCATATTTTATAGTTCTAACTCCTTTATTTTACGATACAAGGTGCGTTCTGAGATCCCAAGTTCATGAGCAGCTAATTTTCGTTTTCCTTTATGCTTTTTAAGTGCTTTCTTGATCAGGTCTGATTCTTTGTCTATCAATGATAAGGATTCTTCCACCTCTTCTGCATCATCCATCATATCATATGATTTGTCGTTATCAGGTTGATGGATTACCAGTTGATGCGGATCTGCGGCAAGGTTATTATTCCCGGGTATTTCGATATCCCTGTAAAGCTGGTTGATTACCTTTTGATTTGATTGAATACTCGTGGTATTTCCTCCGTTTTGTATAATCTCAGCAACCAATTTTTTAAGTTCCATCATATCTTTCTTCATATCGAAAAGCACTTTATAAAGAATATCCCGCTCAGAAAAATCCTCCTTGTTCTGGTTTGGAATACGCATTGGAAGGGTGCTCCCGGCCTCTGTTGGAATATAATTCTGAAGGTTTTCTGCTGATAAATTTCTCTCTTTTTCAAGTACAGCAATTTGTTCGGCTATGTTTTTAAGCTGACGCACGTTTCCGGGCCAGCTGTAATTCATTAAAACTTGTTGTGCACTCTGGTCAAGTTGTACAGAGGGGCTTCTGTATTTATCTGTAAAATCGGCAATGAACTTCCTGAACAGTAAATTTATGTCTTCCTTGCGTTCTCTTAGTGCCGGGATTTTCAGTGGTACGGTGTTCAAACGGTAGTAAAGATCTTCCCGGAACTTACCGGCACTCACAGCGTCGAAAACATCCTTGTTTGTAGCAGCTATCACTCGCACATTGGTTTTTTGAACTTTTGAAGAACCAACACGAATATATTCGCCCGTTTCTAAAACCCTTAACAATCGTGCCTGAGTCCCGATTGGGAGTTCTGCAACCTCATCCAGAAATATCGTTCCGCCGTCAACTACTTCAAAATATCCTTTCCGTGCATCATGTGCTCCTGTGAATGATCCCTTTTCATGGCCAAATAGTTCGGAGTCAATCGTTCCTTCGGGTATTGCACCGCAGTTTACGGCAATAAAAGGGCCGTGCTTGCGGGCACTCAATGCATGGATAATGTGTGAAAAAACCTCTTTACCGCTACCGCTTTCACCTGTTATAAGTACAGAGATATCTGTTGGTGCTACCTGTCTGGCAATATCAATTGCCCTGTTAAGTAGAGGTGAATTACCAATGATACCAAATCTGTTTTTTATGTCCTGAACATCCATTGTTGTAATTTGATGATTTGATGATTTGAAAATTTGATGATTAAATAATTTCTCCAAATCAATCTTTAATTTTTCCAATTAATATTACCCGGCTGAATTTTTAATTTGTA
Organism: uncultured Sphingobacterium sp.; assembly: GCA_964356005.1. GTDB lineage: Bacteria > Bacteroidota > Bacteroidia > Sphingobacteriales > Sphingobacteriaceae > Daejeonella. The sequence continues at coordinate 15,741 of CAYHGN010000021.1, read as the reverse complement.
GTACTGACATTTTCAAATCTCCAAATTTTCAAATCTCCACATCAGCCTTGATTCTCCCTATTAAGGTTGCCGGGGTGCAGCGCTCTATCTTAACATCAACATAATCACCAGCCTTAAATATTTCATTTAAAGGAAAAACTACTGTGATATTATGTTCGCTTTTGCCCGAAAAATCCTTGTCCGATTTTTTTGAGAACCCGTCAATCAGCACTTTATGTGTTTTACCTATGTGCTGCTGCAAGCGGTTCAAAGAGCATTCCTGTTGCTTTTTCAGAATTTCATTGAACCTGCGGGTTTTTACCGTTTCCGGAATATCGTCTTCAAAACGCTTGGCAGCAAGTGTGCCGGGACGCTCTGAATAGGTATACATATAAGCAAAATCAAATTGGGCATAGTCCATAAGGCTCAGCGTATCCTGATGTTCCTCTTCAGTTTCTGTACAAAAACCGATGATGATATCAGTTGAGACCGCACAATCCGGAATAAGTTTTTTGATGGTATCAATCCGCTCAATATACCATTCACGTGTATAGGTACGGTTCATCAGTTCCAGCACCCTTGAGTTTCCTGATTGTACCGGCAGGTGAATATGCTTGCAGATATTTTCATACTTATTCATCGTATGCAATACCTCATCGGTTATATCTTTCGGGTGGGATGTGGAGAAACGTACTCTCAGGAGCGGGTCGATTTGAGCAACAAGTTCGAGTAGTCCGGCAAAGTTTAGTGCCTCAGCCCCAACCCCTCTCCAAAGGAGAGGGGAGAAGGAAATATCCGGCTCCCTCTCCTTTGGAGAGGGCTGGGGTGAGGCCATTCCTCCCCATTTATAAGAATCTACATTCTGACCAAGCAAAGTAACTTCACGATAACCCTTTTCAAATAATTCCCGGGCTTCCTGAATAATGGAATGAGGGTCTCTGCTTCTTTCTCTGCCCCTGGTAAAAGGAACCACACAAAACGAGCACATATTATCGCAGCCGCGCATAATGGAAACAAAGGCTGATATGCCATTGCTATTCAATCTTACCGGACTAATATCAGCATAGGTTTCCTCCCTGCTTAAAAGCACATTCACCGACCGCATTCCATCATCAGATTTGGCAATCAGATTTGGCAAATCACGATAGGAATCAGGACCGATCACAATGTCAACAAGCTTCTCTTCCTCCAGAAATTTTGATTTTAAACGCTCAGCCATGCAACCAAGAACCCCAATAGTCATTCCCGGCCGTTTGTTTTTTGCAGCTCCAAATTCGCGCAGCCGGTTCCTTACCCTCTGCTCAGCATTATCACGAATTGAGCAGGTATTTATAAAAATGACGTCAGCTTCTTTATATTGAGAGGTTGTTTCAAAGCCCATATCCTGCATGATTGATGCAACTATCTCACTGTCAGAGAAATTCATCGCGCAACCGTAACTTTCAATGTACAGTTTTCGTCCTGTATGTTTTCCGGGATTATCTAAAAGTAAGGCTTCACCCTGACGAGATTCATCGTGCAATGTAGTTTCTGATGAATCTTTTAAGTTTATTGGGCGCTCAAACATTCTTTATTAAATTAGCTGCAAAAGTATGATTTTTTCTGTAAAATGACAATTTGGCAGAGATTCTTTTTACTTCGCAGTGATTCTATTTAAATTTTACAGACATAACAGATAATCTGTATTAACGTTAATGATTAAGGTTAACTTAGTGTTTAAAGAGAGTAGTTTATGGTTCTAAAAAGTAGTAAATCCTTATTTCGAAATTGGATTTTTTTGGTTTTAATGATACCAATATTTCTGATAGGCGTTGCGGCGGTATATTTGAATTACTATTGGAAGCCTATTTTAACACAAAGGATAAAGGAAGCCATTGACAGGTCAACGGATGGCTTATACCGAATCGAATTTCAAAATATCCGGGTGAATTTTGTCACCGGTAGATTGAATATATCAGATATCAGGTTTATACCGGATACTATGGTATATGAAAGTATGAAAGTTGACAGTATTGCGCCCAGGCATTTGTACGAGGTTGAAATAGCTGAACTAATCTTAAAGAGGATACAGCCCTGGAAAATATATACGGTTGGCAAACTGGAAATAAGTTCTATAGAGATTGACCGGCCCTCTTTGAAGGTAGTATTTTCTAAAACAAGAAATACAAAAGCATCTACTAAAGAGGATTTGAGAACAGCTTACCAACACCTTGCTCCATATCTTAACTCAGTAAAAATCGGAAACATCATTTTTAAAAATGCAGATTTAAAGTATGTAGATCATAGTGCAGAGGGGGGTACTAGAGTAACCGAGCTTAAAGATCTGTACATCAGAATAAGCGATCTTCTAATAGATTCGGCATCACAATTTGACCGCTCCCGCTTATATTATACCAAAGATATTTATGCTGAACTGCTTGGTTACAAATCGCTTACAAAGGACGGAAATTATAATATTCAATTTAGTGAGTTCAAAGCATCAACTGCAGGGAGATACGCCCACATAAAAGGATTTCGGATTCTGCCAAAATTCTCAGAGATGGAGTTTTCAAGAAGGTTTAAATTTCAGAAGGATCGGTATACTGCGCACTTTGAGGATATTTCATTAAATAATATTGACTATAAACTATTGAACCGCGACAGAAGGTTGATTGCATCTTCCTTAAAATTAAATAAAGGTAATTTATCGGTTTTTTTGCATCGTGGAATGCCCGACTCGATCAGGGATAAGGGTGTTAATTTTCCTCAATTGGCATTAAAACGATTCAAGCTTGATACAACCATTGATACTGTACTGCTAAAGGACTCACATATTAATTATTCGGAGTATAATCCTGATTCAAAGCGCAAAGGAACGCTTTCATTTGGAGGGATTAACGGTAGTATTTTCAATGTGACCAATGATTCGCTCAACCTGATTAAAAATAAATTCAGTGAAGTAAAGCTAACCTCACTCTTAATGAATCGTGGCCGTCTGGATATAGCCATGAAATTCAATCTGCCAGACCCTGCTGGGGCATTTGAATTTTCAGGGAAATTGGGAAATCTTGAAGCTGATATGTTCAATTCAGCGATCAGACCATTATCTCTGATTGAAGTTAAGTCTGGTTATATAAATCAGATGATTTTTAACGGGAGGGGAAGTATAAAGGGGGTAAGAGGAAGTCTGACCTGTTATTATAATGATTTAAAAATCACTCTTTTAGAAAAAAGTGAAAATTCCAGCCGCTTAAAGCGAAAGGGTATCGCCTCTATTTTTGCTAATATTCTTATTATAAAAGATCACAATCCTATGAAAGGTCAGGCAGTTAGAAAGGTAACATTTAATTTTACCCGCCCTGAACGATCTTCTTTCTTCAATATGATCTGGAAAGGATTTGCTGAAGCATTGTTAAATACTATTGGATTTGATGCTGCTACTCAAAGAGAGATAGCTGCAAGGCTCAGGAAGATGGAAATCGAACGCAACAACCGGGAAGAAAGACGTGATGACCGGCTGAAGAAACGGGATGTTCGGAGGATGAACAGGTCCGGGTCAAGCCTGGACTGACACGTTTATAGTCCAGACCTGATTAGTGGTCGTTCTAGCTTGATCAATTATGAGAAAGTACCTTGGCATTTGTCATTCTGACCTAGACCTGTTGTCATTCCAAGCTAGCCCTGATGTCAGTCTGGGCTTGACCCGTACCATTGTCAGTCCGGGCTTGACCCGTACCATTGTCAGTCCGGGCTTGACCCGTACCATTGTCAGTCCGGGCTTGACCCGGACCGGACCTCAAAATTCCACCCATGCTCATCAATTGAGCGGCCATATCTTAAATCATTCAATGTGTCGAGAACGCGATTAGAGAAAACGCGCTTGGCCGGGTCAGGAAGGGTATAGAGTTCGCCTTCATGTCCGATTTCAGCTATATGGGCAATTGTAGCGGCTGTTCCAACACCAAATGCATCAGTAATCCGACCCTCTTTAATTCCTTTAATGATCTCATCAACCGAGATTCTGCGTTCTTCAATCCCGATGTTCCAGCTTTTAGCCAGAGTTAAAACAGTATCACGGGTTACGCCTTTTAAAATAGTATCTCTGGTGGATGGGGTAATTAATTTCCCATCCATCATGAACATAATATTGGCAGCTCCCAGTTCTTCGATGTAGGCATGCTCTTTCGAATCTGTCCAGATCAACTGATCAAATCCTTCCTGAGTGGCTTTCATTGCCGGAAGCATAGAGCCACCATAATTTCCTGCAGCTTTCGCAAAACCAAAACCACCGTCACTCGCTCTTGAATAATAGGTTTCAATTTTAACTTTCAGGTTCTTTGAAAAATAAGGGCCAACCGGACCGGTTAAAACTATGTATTTGTAAGTTGCTGAAGGTGTTACCCCTAAAAATGGATCAGTCGCAAACATAAATGGCCTGATGTACAAGCTATGATTTGCCTTAGAGGGCACCCAGTCTCTGTCAAGATCAACCAATGTTTCAAGGCTCTTTAAAAAGATATCAACCGGTAATTCAGGCATGCATAATCGCTGTGCAGAAATGTTAAAACGCTCTGCATTTTTATCCGGACGAAAGATGCTGACTTTTCCATTTGCATGTTTGTAAGCCTTAATTCCTTCGAAAAACGCCTGCCCATAATGCAGGGCAGAAATCGCAGGACTGAACCCGATCTCTCCGTAAGGTATAATTCTGAAGTCTTTCCACGCTCCATCACTGTAATCAGCAATGAACATGTGATCAGAAAAGTTCTTTCCAAAGGGCAAATTATCGAAATCAATAGAAGTGAGACGAGATTGGACTGTTTTTGTAATAGATATATTCAATTTTTCAGACACTGTATTAAAATTTAATTTGGGATGCAATTTAATGATTTTTCTTGGAAACCGTACTGCAAGCAGCTTTTAGCTTTCCGCTTTCAGCTTTTGACTTTACGCTTAATAGAGTATTCTGAATTTAATAGTATGATCAATTTGCTTCAATGCCTTTAATACCTTTTTATCATACTCATCACTCACATCCGTAATTACATAACCAATGCTTGGATTGGTCATCAGGTATTGGCCCACAATATTGATATGATGATCAGCAAAAACCTTATTGATCTGAGCCATTATTCCGGGCATGTTTTTGTGGATGTGAATCAAACGATGAGCTCCTGCAATTCGCGGTAGCTGTAGATTTGGAAAGTTAGCACTCACATAAGTATGGCCATGGTTGATAAAATTGATCATCCTTTTGGCAATAAATTCAGGATTCTTAGGACTATGCTTCGGGTCGTCAAATATGACAATCCCCATGTCTGTACATAAACCATGGGAAATTTTCGGTTCGCTGTTTCCGAGATATCCGATTGTTTTCAGTTTTACTGCACGTTCCAGCTTTTCTCTTTCAAGCAGTTCTCCATTAGCAAGTAACATCATACCCACATCCGGAACATATTTTTCTTCAAAGGTTTTTTTATGACGAATGGAAAATCCATCCTTCTTTAAGGTTTGAATAGATAGCTCAGGTACATCTCCAATCACCAGACAAAGAATCCTGTTTTTAGGATAGGAAATGGCTCTGGGTAAATTATTGACATACAGAAACTCATCAAAACTCGGAGTAATATGATCGGCTTTTTCAGCAACAGTTTTACGCTCGATATTCTCAGTAAAGGCATAGAATTTTTTAATCATTCCAAATTCCTTCAGCTGGAAATCGGAATGTCCGTCGCCAATCCCATAAATATCACCCTTGAGGTCAAGCTCTTTTAAGAGTTTAACTTTTCCTCCTTCATTGGAAAGCGGGTTGTTTTCATCATATCCAATAATCTTTCCATTATCATCAAAAACAAAGGTATTGGCATAGATATTTTCCTTTCGGATGTGATAAGGAAGTACAACCGGGGTAATAAACTCCTTAAATCCACCTGAAACAATTAGCACAGAATCAGTATGTTTTTTGAAAAAGGTTTTATTCCGGGAGAAAGATGAAGAAACTTTCTTTTTGAGCAGGCTTACCAAGGTTTTTAAATCATTACGGTCAGCCTCCAGAAGCTGAACCCGTCCTGTCAGGCTTTCCCTGAACGACATTTTGCCTTCCATTGCTGCATTGGTCAGATCTTCAATTTTTTGATATATTTTTCCCCTGTCGGGATGGTTCTTTAATGAGATACGGGCCAGTTCATCCAATGCCTCTACCTGAGTAAATGTGCTGTCGAAATCTATGATATAAAACTGTTTCAATGCTTTATGAATTAGGGGATTAAGTATTTTTAAGGTGCAGGCAAATTTCGCTGATAGATTCATCAACAGGTTTAAAATTAAAATTTAAAGTCTTTTTTATTTTTTCGTTGGAATACGATTGCTTTTTGAATGCACTGCGAGCGGTTTCTGAGCTAAGACCAAATCGTTTACCTGTGAATAAGGTAACTACACGGCTACCCAACCATGCGATATACATCATCCATGGTTTTAATGCTATAACCGGTGGTTTTTTCTCAAGTTTCAGAGCAATGTTCGAAAAAAACTCTTTGTAAGTCAGGTTTTCAGAATTGATAATGAAACGTTCATTAGTAACATTACTTTCCATTAGAAGGATCATTGCTTTCGCAACATCCGCAACATCCACATAACCGCAACTCCCACCCGGAAAATAGTTCAGGCCAGTGCGTATTGATTCAAAGAGCTGTCCACTACCTTCTATGCCCGCATTTTTGCCGATAATAATGGATGGATTCACGATGATTACATTCAAGCCTTCTGCCGCCGCTCTGAAAACCTCCATCTCACTTTTGTATTTTGAGATTGAATAGGTACTCTGACCTGATCCAAATTCCCAATGGTTCTTCTCAGTAATCAAATTCCCTTTTTTGCTTTCACCCAGCGCAGCAATTGAACTGACATGTAAAAAACGCTGGATGTTCCTTTCCATGCAGATGTTCAGCAGATTTGAAGTGCCTTCCACATTAACTTTTAGCATTTCTTTTTTGTCCTTGGCATGGAAGGAAATCAGCGCAGCACAGTGATATACATGACTTATACCATCCATAGCCTCATTCAGGGCAAAATAATCAAGAATGTCGGCATTCACCCACTCAATATCTTTTTGGTCAGCTAAAATTTGGGGTATTCGGGATGTGTCCCGCTTGATTGCTCTGATTTTTTCTCCTCTGAGCAGCAATTGCCTGATTAATTCTGAACCTAAAAAACCGGTAGCACCGGTAACTAAAATCATCCGGATGAATTTTTTTAAATGCTTTCAAAAGTAACTGAATAAACTGATATTTGCTTTGAGTCTGTTCTCAATTATCTGATTCTTCTTCAATTTTGTGTAATGCAATATTAATCGGGGGCTGTTCAATTATTAACTGTCAATTAAATTACAGGAACAATTATTATGTCATTATCCGATTTTCTTAGTCCGATTGATTTAGATTCAATTAGTCCCGAAAGTGGTTTTTATACAAGTCATTTAGGATCCAAGATCGTAGCCTTCCATGATGATTTTCCCGATCTTGACAATGGACATTTTGATGTTGCCCTCATAGGAGTACTGGAAGACAGAAATTCGATCAATAATATTGGTACAGCTCTGGCGCCTGATACTTTCAGACAAAAATTTTATGAACTGAATGAGGGAAATTACAATACGCGTATTGTTGACCTTGGGAATATCCGCGCAGGCCACAAGGTTTCGGATACCTATGTTGCTCTAAAGCTCTTAGTAGCGGAATTGATAAAAAGGAATATAATACCGGTGATAATTGGTGGTGGTCAGGATCTGACATATCCTCAGTTCATGGCTTATGAAGAGCTGGAGCAGAAAGTTGACCTGCTGGTCGTCGATTCGCATTTTGACCTCTATGATAATATCGACGGAACGATTGAGACCAGTTCAATTTCCTACCTGAATAAGATTTTTTTACACGAGCCTAATTTTCTTTTCAATTTCAGTAATATCGGATACCAGACCTTCTATGTTAATCAGGAAAGCCTGAAATTAATGGATAAACTTTATTTCGATGTACATCGTCTCGGTGATTTTGCAGGTAATATCAATCTTGCTGAGCCTGTAATCCGCAATGCGAATATGATCAGTTTTGATATTTCTGCGATTCGTTCTTCTGATGCTGCCGGCAATGCCAATGCTACTCCAAATGGGTTTTATGGTGAGAATGCGTGCCAGATTGCAAGATATGCCGGTATGAATGATAAACTTTCTTCAATAGGTTTCTATGAATATAATCCAGCCTATGATCTAAACGGACAAACAGCAATGCTATTGGCTCAGATGGTTTGGTATTTTGTAGATGGCTTTTATAACAGGAAAAAAGAATTTCCTTTATTGCCTAAATCACAATACATCACTTACAGAGCCGGACTTAAAGACGGTTCCCACGAACTGGTCTTTGTCAAAAGCAAAAAATCAGATCGCTGGTGGATGCAGGTGCCCTACCCTGCCGGGAAGTCGAAAAATGAAAGGCATCATCTGGTACCTTGCCGCTATGAAGATTATCAGACTGCCAATTCAGGGGAAATGCCTGATTTATGGTGGAGGACATATCAGAAACTTATTTGAGTTGTAAGTACTAAGTTGTAAGTACTTAGTTGTAAGTTATAGGTTTTAAGTAATAAGTTTTATTTTATTGTTCGATTCAAATTAGGTGCTCCTAAAGGAACCTTTCTTAATAGTTATTGGGGTAAAAAGCAAGGATCAAACAATAAAGAAAATAACAATAAATTTGAAACGATTCGGTCTAACAACCAACCACTAACAACTAACAACCTGCATGCTACTACTCGGTATCGACCTCGGCACTTCGTCAATTAAAGTATCTGTTATTGATTCTCAAACCCAGGAATGTTTGTGTACTGTTCAGTATCCGGAAATTGAAACGGTAATCATTGCGGAACATGCCGGATGGGCAGAGCAATCGCCTGAAATATGGTGGGAAAATGTTCAGCAGGCAATTATTAAAGCAAATGCATCAGAATTGTACGATCCCAAAGCCATAGGCGCAATTGGAATTGCCTATCAGATGCATGGGCTGGTTTTGGTTGACAAGGAGCAGAATATACTCCGGAATTCAATTATATGGTGCGATAGCAGGGCAGTTGAGATCGGAAATAATGCATTTCAGACGATTGGTGAAGAAAAATGCCTGAGCAATTTGCTTAATTCACCTGGAAATTTTACAGCTTCGAAGCTTGCCTGGGTGAAGCACAATGAGCCTGAGGTTTTCGAAAAGATCTATAAAGTAATGCTTCCCGGTGATTTTATAGGGATGAAGCTTAGTGGTGAAATCAATATCAGCGTTTCATCACTTTCGGAAGGTGTATTCTGGAATTTTGGCAAGAATGAGCTTTCAAAGGAAGTTATAAATCATTTTGGCTTCCCTGAAGATATTTTCCCGGAGATCCAGCCAGTATTTTCGGATCATGGCAGACTGAGTGCTGAAATAGCCGCCAGACTTTTATTAAAACCGGGTATTCCTGTAAGCTACAAGGCAGGAGACCAGCCCAATAATGCCCTTTCTTTGAATGTTTTAAAACCGGGTGAAGTTGCGGCCAATGGAGGCACATCCGGGGTAATCTATGGGGTGTCTGATCAGCTGACTTTCGATAAGGAATCACGGATTAATAGCTTTGCTCATGTTAATTTTTCGGAGGAACAAAAACGAATCGGGGTGTTGCTTTGCATTAATGGTACCGGAATTCTGAATCGCTGGACCAGGGAGGTAATTGCTCAGGGTATTGCATATGATACGATGAATGCTGAAGCCACAGCGATCAGGGTTGGGAGTAATGGATTGAGGATATTGCCTTTTGGAAATGGAGCAGAGCGAATGCTGAACAATAGGAATATCGGTGCGCACTTCCATAATATTGACCTGAATATCCATGGCCGGGCACATATTTTCAGGGCTGTTCAGGAAGGTATTGCCTTTGCTTTTCGTTACGGACTCGACATTATGCGTGAGAACGGTATGAACCCCACACTCATACGCGCCGGTAAAGCGAATATGTTTTCAAGTGAACTTTTTATTGAAGCATTTGTCAATGCTTGTGGTGTTCCGGTAGAATTGTATAGCAATGAAGGTAGTATCGGAGCAGCAATTGGCGCCGGAATTGGTATCGGAGAATTCAGTACTGAAAATGCATTTGCAAATTTGAAACCGCTAAGGAAAATCGAACCTCAAAACTCAGAGGGATACGAAATGGTATACCAGGAATGGAAGGAATTACTGATAGGGCATTTGTAGGCTTGATCTGCAGTACTCCGTCATCCCGACACGCGACGAAAATTGTAATTATGTATGGATGTTCCCTGTGGTCGGTGTTATCACCGACCACATGACGACCCTATCTCCCTCTCCCAAAATGATAATCCGCGAACCTTATAAACTGCTTCCAGTCGTAAACGGTCATATCATGCTTTCCTTCCCGGTTATGATAGGCCAGAGGAGATTCAATAATAGGGGTATTCAAGCCCGGAGGAACCTCAGGTAATTTTGATTTTAAACCATACAAACTATAAACATCTTCCGCGTTTTTCAGGGATAGGAAAGTGCCTTTTGGATCAGCCCAGAGATCTTCTGAAGCATTTGTAGCATAAACCGGTCTCGGTGCAATCAGCGAGATCAGCATGTGCTGATCAACCGGCAAAAGCTCTTCATGATCGTTATATTTTTTATAATTGGTATTGAACCAATGTGGGAATGAGGTATTGATCCTTCTCACTCGTTCTCCAAATTGTCTGCGGGCAAGTGCCGCTCCTGTACTTCCCGAGCAGTTAGTAATACACATTGCAAAACGCTGATCCTGAGTAGCTGCCCAAAGTGATGCTTTTCCTCCCCGCGAATGCCCGACCAGGGCTACCTTTTTTGTATCGATTTGCGGATCGCCTTCAAAATAATCCATCACCCGGCTGGCGCCCCATCCCCATGCACCTATAGCACGCATACCATTATCAGCCTTCAATTGTTCTGGATATAATTGCATGACGCCATTCATAAATTCATCCTTATTATCCGGTGCGAGATCACTCACATGAAAAGCTGCGATTGCATAACCACTTTCGATCACTACTTCTGCAGGCCAGAATTCGCTTATCACCTTTCGGCTGGGGTCGGTATTCTCTTTGCCCCGATTGTTGATCAGTAAAAATGCAGGAGCCGGCTTTGCTGCATTATTCGGAATAAAGAGAACCAGATTGATCTTAACACTTTTATTTCTGTTGAACACCTCAATCAAAACATCTTTGCGGTGTGCCTTGCCATTCATACTGTTTTTATCCTCACTAAGGACTGAAAACTGAATATCTTCAAAAGACTTAGGTACCTGTCCGTAAATATTATTTTCGAACAAAGTCAGCACTTCAGGTCTTCTAATCTTTTCCCAGGCCTTTTTGTTTTTTATTGTTTTATTAGCACTTGATTTAAGAACATCCGGAAGGGTATAGACAGGTACTTTAGATTCCTCATAATTTGATTCTTCATGATTTTGGGCATGAAGCTGCATACAAATGATCAGGCTAAGGCAAGTTAAGAGATAGGCTTTCATGAGGTATTTTTTATGATCAGGTATGGGATTATAGTTCTGAATATAAATATAGGTTTTTGTATAGGAACCGACTTCGTGAATTACCGTTATCCCGACAAGTATGACAAGCTCCTCCTTATCAACATTAAACTATCTGAAACCCCTTACCACCAAGGATGAGACATATCTCTATTTACATAGTTCTTCGATAAATTTCTAATCAATACTTTTTTTAGTTATATATAATTTGTTAGGCAAAGTTTGGAGGCGATATTAACATTCCAATTCAAAACTACCGCAGTATAAAAAATATGCCGGCAAAGTGGATTTTGGAATAGACGGATTGGAATACAAGCTAAAAAGCAGGAATGAATGGTGTTAATATACTTATCATGTATTCTGTTTATTTCGTATTTTTGAATATAATAAGAATAAGTCATGGAAAGAATTGTATTGGAAGTGGATGACCGTACAGCTAAAGCATGGAAGCTGGCTTCTTCGGAAAAGCGTAAAACTTTGAGTGCCAAATTGGGCGCAGCAATTAGTGAAACGCTTACCAAAGATGCAGATATTGATTTTGTTTCCTTTCTCAACGAATTGAGAGATAAAATGGAAACACGAGGCCTGACACAAGAGGCTTTGAATGATATTCTTAAAGATGAATAAGATATTCGTCTTTGATACAAATACTCTGATTAGTGCCTCTCTGATTAAAAAGTCTATAAATGGTATGGCAATAGACAAAGCCATTTTATCGGGGAAAATTGCTATGTCTTCACAAACTCTGGAAGAATTAACCTTAGTAATCTTTAGGAAAAAATTTGACAAATATTTCCTGAATGATATTGAAAGACTGGAAATCATAGATAAAGTCGGACAGAACATCCTTCTCTTCGAGTCTGATATTAGAATTTCCGATTGTCGTGATCCCAAAGATAACATGATTCTTGAACTTGCCGTTGCAGCTAAAGCTTCTTGTATTATCTCCGGTGATGAGGATTTATTGGCCTTGCATCCTTTCAGAGATATTCCAATTTTAAAAGCCCCTGATTTTTTGAAACAGTTCTAATCGCTAATACATTTAGAGTGCCTCACCCTATTCATTGAACACAATCAGTCATTTTACCACAAATTCGAAAACATAAAAATTTTAGCATGGCAAACATCACAACAGGAGACAAAGAATTTTTCAAAGGCATCGGTCAGATACAATATGAGGGACCTGAATCCAATAATCCGTTGGCATTTCGCTGGTACGACGAGAACCGGATCATCGCTGGTAAAACGATGAAGGAAACCCTGCGTTTTGCATGTGCCTACTGGCATTCATTTGTTGGAAATGGATCAGATCCTTTCGGAGAGCCGACTCATATTTTTGCCTGGGATGCAAAAAGTGATGCGGTTGAACGTGCAAAAGATAAAATGGATGCGGCCTTTGAGTTCATCACCAAAATGAATCTTCCTTATTACTGTTTTCATGATGTGGATGTGGTAGATTATGGTAATGATATTTTAGAAAATGAACGCCGTTTGCAGGCGATTACTGCTTATGCGAAAGAAAAACAAAAGGCCAGTGGAGTGAAATTGCTATGGGGAACAGCCAACCTTTTCTCTCATCGCCGTTATATGAACGGAGCCTCAACCAACCCTGATTTTCATGTCCTGACCCATGCAGGAGCTCAGGTAAAGGCAGCTTTGGATGCAACTATTGCACTCAACGGAGAGAATTATGTCTTCTGGGGTGGTCGTGAGGGATACATGAGTCTGCTGAATACAGATATGAAGCGTGAACAGGAGCATCTTGCTAAATTCCTGCACATGGCAAGGGATTATGCGCGAAAAAATGGATTTAAGGGGACTTTCTTCATTGAACCAAAACCCTGTGAGCCAAGTAAACATCAGTATGATTACGATGCCGCTACGGTAATCAGTTTCCTGCGTCAATATGATCTGATGGATGATTTTAAACTGAATATTGAAGTAAATCATGCCACACTGGCCGGACATACCTTCCAGCATGAATTACAGGTGAGTGCCGATGCAGGTCTACTGGGTTCAATTGATGCTAACCGTGGTGATTATCAGAACGGCTGGGATACCGACCAGTTTCCAAACAATATTAATGAACTGACTGAAGCGATGCTGGTGATTATTGAGGCTGGAGGTTTCGGTGGCGGAGGTATTAATTTTGATGCCAAGATCCGAAGAAACTCAACTGATCCTGCCGATTTATTTTATGCTCATATTGGTGGCATGGATACCTTCGCTCATGCACTTATTGCTGCTGATAATATTTTGAAGCACTCAGATTATAAAAAGATCCGCCATGATCGATATGCCTCTTTTGATTCAGGAAAAGGCAAAGATTTTGAAACAGGAAAGCTGAGTCTGGAAGATCTGAGAAACCTTGCAGTTGAAATGGGAGAACCGGCAGTAAAAAGTGGAAAACAGGAATACCTGGAGAATTTGGTGAACAGGTATATTTAAAATTGGGCGGGGTAACAAAATGAGCCACATCCCTTTCCACACCATCGACTGGTCAGCTGTTGAAAAAACCGAACACAAAGGCGAAAGTGGGATGGCTTATTGGCAAACCATTCAGTTCCCCGGACTTAGGATTCGTTTGGTTGAATATTCAAAGGGTTATCTGGCTGACCATTGGTGTCAGAAGGGGCATATTGTGCATTGTCTGGAGGGAGAGTTTGTTTCTGAGCTAACAACCGGTGAACTGATAAAACTCGAAAAGGGTGGAACTTATGTGGTATCTGATACGCTGAGTTCTCATCGTTCTGTGACCGAGAATGGCGTTAAGCTGCTTATTGTGGATGGTGATTTTTTGAAGCTTGATTAGCCATGCCCAATAGGATTGGCTCTACTTGGTCTAAATGAATTTCTGATTTTTACCGATGGCTAAATGAAAGCACTCTTTTAAAGTTTTTATTTCAACTTATGGCTGCTTATTCTAAGATTTATTAAGGGAATAGTTTGTTTCCTTAATAAGAAACTTTTATCTTTGAATAATAATTTACAGAAGCCGAAGTTTAGCGTTCAATTTTTGGAAGAGGCGGCTGAATTTCTTGTACTTCTTGATGAGAAAGTCAGGGTTAAGATCATATACAATATCACAAAATCAAGATATTCAAATGACAAGGAGCTTTTTAAAAAGCTAAACGATGAGATCTGGGAGTTTAGAACTCTTTACAAAAATATTCAATACCGGCTTTTTGCATTTTGGGACAAGCGTGTGAGTACCGAAACTCTCATTATTTGTACTCATGGAATTATTAAGAAATCAGAAAAAACGCCTAAGTCTGATCTGAATAAGGCAGCAAGTTTGAGAAAACTATATTTTACACTTAATACACCACAAAATGAGTAAGCAAAGCTTGAAAACTTTTACACTCGAAGAAATCACTGATAAACATATCGGTCGGGCGGGAACACCCAGGCGCGATGCTTTTGAAAATGAATTGCGTCTCGATCTGCTGGGAGAAGCGATCAAACAGGCACGTTTAGACCGTAAATTAACACAGGAAGAATTGGGTAAGCTGGTCGGGGTGCAAAAGGCTCAAATTTCCAAACTTGAAAACAGCCTGACCGATGCCCGGGTGGAGACAATCTTAAAAGTTTTCAAAGCACTAAATGCGAAGATTAGCTTTACCGTGGAAATGAAAAATTAATATTGTCAAATGATTCAGAAAATCCTTGAGCACCCTAAACCTAATTCATAACACCCCATTAATCTTCCTCGACAAGATCAGCTCCGCTTTACCCGGAAAGATCTACGCCAAGGCAGAACATTTGCAGCCTGGGGGAAGTGTAAAAGACCGGGCAGCTTATCAGATTATTCTGGATGCTTATGAGAATGGCAGTTTGAAAAAAGGGCAAACGGTCGTGGAAATGACTAGCGGGAATATGGGTTCCGGACTGGCTTTGGTATGCCGGCAATTCGGAAATCCATTTATAGCCGTGATGTCGGAAGGGAATAGTCCGGAGCGCAGAAATATCCTGAGCGCTTTTGGTGCAAAGATCATACTTACCAAACAGGTCGACGGAAGCCCAGGAATGGTTACCGGCGCAGATATTGCCCTCGCTGTCAAAGTTGCTAAAGATATTGCTCAAAACAGGAATGCATTCTATGCAGATCAGTTCAATAATCCATCCTGTATCACGGCACATTTTAATCATACCGGACCGGAAATTTTCAGAGATCTGCCTGATGCTGATGTATTTATCGCA
>CAYHGN010000020.1:0-34458 GCA_964356005.1 uncultured Sphingobacterium sp. | reverse complement strand
CATCCATGATAGTACCTAAAGGGAACCTGACCAGGTCCAGCCTAATAATCCACATGATCAGGTATGAAGCTATTAATAAGGCTGCAATCCCGAATTTGGGTTTAGCAATTACTGCGAATGCAATAATGGGACCGATTAATAGAATTAATATTATAGCTGCGCCTTTGATCTGGGCAGCATTTACCACATAGGCAAATAATATAGAAATAGCAAGCAAGACGATAAAACCAGCAGGTTTCCCCAGGGTTTTTGCGAAAGTTGTCATGCTATTTAATCCTGCTCGTATCAATTAAACTTATGTTATATTTTGAAAATCAGAGAAATAGGATTTTAATAAAAAAGAAAAATACAGTTATAAATGCCAGTGTCATGGATCCATACTTACTGAAAAGAAGAAATATTTCCTTGCTTGTTTTCCTGTCTTTTATGTGGTTGTATCTCATGTTTTAAACATTAAAATCAATATTAACTATTTATTTTGTGCCAAATATATTAATAGTTAATCTTCAGTGTATTTTTCGTGAAGATGTTTTGTAGCGACTGAAATTTTATTCGCCGACTTTATTTTAAGCAATGATAACACCTGAAGGAACATGAATTCAGGAATATTTATTAAGGCTTTGTAAATTCTCAGATCTGTATCGCTACGGAATAGGGTGATACCAAAACCGACTATAAAGCAGACATATGCGATAATCCATGCTAAAACTAAGTTTGTACTCAGAAAGATATTGAGAATCAGGCATATCAGCGAGAGAATCAGGAAGATAAACAATGGTGGCCTAAGCAATGTTAATCCAAACAAGAACTGATTCAGATTAAAATTCAGAATGCCCTTTGCAAGGAGCTTAAATCCATTTGAAAAGTATTTAAACCATGTATTTATCCATCTCGATCTTTGCTTGACCAATTGATCAGAAGCAGAGGTCTTTTCATCATAAACGATTGCTTTTTCTGCAAATGCTATCCGATTCTTACGTTTTACAATCTCGTATTGAAGAACTTTATCAAAACCTGCCCCACGTATTTCTATATTTTTTAGACATTCGAAATAGAGACCGGTTGTAAAAGCCATTCCCGAACCGGATAGTGTGGCAGATGAACCCAGACTGAATAAAACTTTCCCATCGTAAAAATGATAATAAAGGTCTCTCGCAGCATCAAGAGCGGCTATATTCGTGTCCAGATTCCTTGCTTTTCTTATTCCTTGGACTGCAAGGAAACCCCTGTTGAAATATTTATTAAGCTCATTTAAGTATTCGCTGTCAACTATATTATCACTATCGATTATGGTGAGGTGTGTATGTTCCCTTTCAAAATTTCTGATCGCATAAAAGTGTGAAGCGGTATTACTGGCAAGAGTATGCTCTGGCCTAAGCAAAATCACCCGTTCATCATTGAAATTGAGATTTGATATATCACAATTATCGGCAACAACATAAACAAGAAAATTGCTGTTGTTCAATTTTAGGATTGAATTTACTGCTGAAGGAATAAGGTCGGTCTGTTCGTAAGCTGTGACTATTATTGCATAATCAATTTCAACATGCGGCTGAACTTCTAATGGCTGTTTCTTCAGGAAGCTGGCAATTTTGTAAAAAAAAAAGAGAAGCAGTGGCAAAAAAAGATTGTATCCGATCAATACCTGGATTACTATCCAAAAATATAATGTGATCTGATACAGCATATCATTCTAAAACATTTGCATGGTCAATCTGTTCTTCAGGTTTTCCCTGTTGCTTAACTTTGTTCAGAATCCAGCCAATAAACTGGCCATTGAGTGTTGTCAGATAGTTTATATGCTGATTCTTCATCTCATTTAAGGTTTGGTCAGCTTCAAAAACACTTAAAGTTTTGTCTGTAAACATTATCCATTCCTTTGCTTTATTCAAAGCATCAAGAGGAGGAGTTTCAACAAGTATAACATCGAAGTGTGATCGTAATTGTTCCAGCCTTTCCATAATAGTTTCTTCGTCGCTTACTTCGAGCAATGATTTGTCTCCACCACGGTTTCCCATTACCATTATTCCGGAATTGAAATTAATTCCGCCCAAATCGCCAGAGTGAAGAAAGTCTTCAATAAAGAGTTTGGTATTTGAATTTTTAGTAATAGAGGGATTGTCGAAGTTTCCGTCAATTAGCAGAACCTTCTTATTCACCATGACATAGGTATAGGCTATACAGGCTGAAATAAGTGTTTTCCCTTCACCTTCACTGATACTGGTAATGCTTAAAACCTGTCCACGGGCTGAAGTTCGGGCGAGTTCACGGTTTACTTCGAAACGGGTAGAGCGTAATTGCTTTTTGAATTCACGCATTTCGGCAGTCCCATGCAGATTTTTCCAGATGCCTTTCAGATCGAGTGTCGATTTGCCAACAAGGTTGAGATAACCAAGTACCGGTGCCTTTGTTAGCAATGCCAGATCTGCCGGGCGGCGGATACGGTTATCCAGGAAGAACATGATGAACAGGATAATCACACAAAAAACACCGCTTAATATACCACTGATAATAACCAGAAGCATTTTTTTAGATGGTAGGGGTAAACCAGGCATCGCAACCTGAGCTTGTCTGAGTTTGACAGGAAACTCAGCTTCCATAGTTACTTTGTTGTACTGTGCCAGTAAATCCTGATACTCTTCACTGCCAGTTTGTATATCCCGTTCATAACTCTGAATTACAGCTTCATGCGGTACCAGTTGCTCGAATTTTTTACTCATAACAGCAAGCTGATTTTTGAGTGAATTCAAGCCATATACAGTACGGTCAAGTTCAATCTGAAGATCAAGTTTCTTTTGTATGAGTGCAGTTTTTGAGCTTAGCGGATTATCAGTGTACTTATCCGACATGGTATTGATTTGGGCACTTACAATCCTTTGAAGCGAATCGATTGAGCTTTTGTAACGTTCATCAAAATCACTCTGAATGTATTTATCCTGTAGCGCATTCATTTGAGCCTTTGTACCAATTATCTTTTGATTAATATCAGTAAAGGTCGATTCCATGTATCGTCGGTCGGCAGGATCGAATCTTTTATCAATATTGGCAATGGTTCCTTTTATAGCAACAATATCTTTTTCGGCCTGTTGCATTCTCAATTCATAATCTGCTGTCTGTGTATAGATCTGAGATGATTGTTCATTGAGATTAAGTATTCTGTTTTCTATTTTATACTCACGTAAACCACTGATCCTGGCTTGAAGGGTATCAGATTTTATTTTTAATAGGTTCTTCAGGAAGTTTACAGAAGAACGCTGGTTTTCTTTTACCAGAACGGTATAATAATCGGTAAATTCGTTGGATAGTGTATTTACCACAAATGCGGATAACTCAGAGTTTTCAGATTGATAATCAATAAATATAAAGTCTGTAGTTCCTGCACGGTATATTAGCATGTCATTCATCAAAGACATATAGTCATAACCCATCGAACCCAATATGCGATGTAAGCCATTTTCGTCGTCATTCCTTAAATTTAAACCCTCTTTTTTACTGTATTTTTCTTTAAAGACACTTAAGGCATGTTTTTTGGCCTCAAGATTTAATGTTTTCAGAAGTTCACTGGGTTCTCTGAAAGGCTTATTGCTTAGGTCATGAATAATTAATTTGTAGGAAACCAGATCAATCATGCTTTTTGAATTCATGACCTGCACCATGTTGACGAATTTCTGGTTGATTCTTGATTCCTGTAAAACACTGGCCTCCGAAAGTGCCATTTGCTGAGTTTCGTCAACAATACCGGTTGCGATCTGGGCTTGTGCAGGAAAAACATCAGGAAGATTTCGTACAATATAAAAAGTAATCATAACCGTGATAAGCGGCACAGTAATTAAAACTATTTTGTAGCGTAATAATAAATCGATGAATTTTTTTAGTTCTTCCATGGTATTGGCTACTGAATTTCTTCGATCTTTTTCGTCAATAATTCTTCAAGTGATGCTTTGGCAATCAGGAAATTTGATTCAGCGGCAATTTTAGCTTGCAATGCTCCTGAATAGGACATTTGCGATAAGGTATATTGATCAAAGGTTATCTCGCTTTTTTCATATTTAGTTTTGATGTCATTACTTACATTCAATGCGTCTGAGCTCAATTTGGTTTGTAGACGTAAACTTGAAAGTGTCTGGACATATGTAAAATAGCGTCGTTTTACCTCCGATTCCAGTGTCAAATGGTATTCATCAAGATCATACTGTGCAAGTTTAACAGTTTCTTTAGCTTGCTTTACATTTCCTGATTTTTGGAGTAAGGCACTTAAATTAAAATTAAATGCAGCCTGATATCCATTAAAAAAACTTGGATTTACAAGGTCGAGCGTATTGTTCGGATTGTAAACATATGAAAACGAAAACGCGTCGAGCCAGGATAGCTGTTCCTGTCCTACGGTTGTTTTAGCAACTTTAATCCGACCCTCAAAACTATTCATTCTGGGGTAGTTTTCCTTGGCAGTAGCAATCAGTTTCTCGAGAAAAACATATGAAATGTCTGTCATCATTGTTTCCTGCGACTTTGCAGAATTACCTAACAGAAGTAAAGAAAATGTTGCTAAAAAAAAGTATTTCCTGAACATATATTAAAATTTTTCCTTGTGTAATATTACTGGTAGTGTTTTAATCAATATTTCAAAATCAAACCAGAATGAATATTTTGACGCGTAAAAGTTATCGAATTTTTTTCGTTCCCGCTCAGAAATATCTCTTTTTCCTCTACTTTTTATTTGCCAGAGTCCGGTAACACCTGCAGGTCCCATAAAACGTTGTGACCAGTCGTTTGATGTTAGCATTTCAGCTTCATAAAGCGGTAATGGCCTGTTCCCAACAAGCGACATATCTCCTTTTAAAACATTGAAAAGCTGGGGTAATTCATCAATACTGGTTCTTCTTATAAAGGACCCAAATCTGGTAATTCTTGGATCGTCAATTAATTTTACAAATGTTGTTCGTTTTTTGGCATCTTCAGCTTTATCTTCAGGGTGTTCATTTTGCTTATATCGATTGAGATCTGATAAATCTTCCAACTGGCTGTCGGCCCCTACCTTCATGGATCTGAATTTATAGAAATCAAAAATATTGTAACCAGTACCCACTCTTTTACTTTTATAAACAATGGGCCCCTTTGAATCCAAACGAATTATTATTGCTGTTAAAATTAAAACAGGAGCTAAAGCAAAGATGCATATTGCAGAGATAAAAACATCAAAAATGCGCTTCATCTGTGGTAATTTGTAGTTGATATCAGAGTTCTCCAGAACAGAAAGCTGCGGTTTGATAAGCTTAAACTTAACTAAAAAATGGAGTCTTTCAATTAGGTACTCGACAGGGAAAGGCATAACATAAAAGTCATGTACTTTTAACTTTAATGCACTTGCTTTCCAGACTTTATCCTTTTCAGAAGCAATCAGCACTATGATTAATTCACGGTAAAGTGGACTCTTTTTAATTTTCTCAATGAATTTAAAACATTTTCCATCAGGATCAGTTTCAATCAATATTGCATCCGGTAAGGTTAAAATAGACTGATTGTCTAAATAATTCTGAAGTTCTTCTAAGTTATGCTGTCTGTCTATGAAAAATTCAGATGGCAGTTCCTTAATTAGCCAGGATGTAGCATCTGTACCCATATAAGCAATGCTTAAGTGGTGCGTATTGGTATCCCCCCTTTGCTTAATTATTTGCGACATTATACTTCAGAAGTGTTTTAGTTATTGATAACTTTAATTCAGTAGGGTTGAAAGGCTTTTTAAAATAACAATCTGCCCTAAATGGCATTTGTTCAACAATCTTATCCAGATTATCAGCGCCGGAGAGGAGGATTACAGGAGTATCTCGGTAAAATCCGCTAATTTTCAGGTTTCTTATAAATGAACCACCGTCAATGTAAGGCATTTCCAAATCAGAAATAATCAATGCCGGATCATTACCGTCTTCAAGCCAGCTTATAGCATCTGCGCCATTTTGTTTGATCACAAGATCGTAGTCTTTTGACAATATGAAATTAAGCAGTTTTAGGATGCTCAATTCATCATCTACAACCAGAATTTGTCTTTTCATAATTTTAACAGCCCTGTCTTCTCATCGAATGAGAAATTATTCAATAAGCACCTAACTATCAGATAATTCAAAGGCAGAATCCAGATATTAAAAGTACCTAATTTTTGAAAATATTTTAACCTATAGAATAAAAAATTAGTTTAATAATTTTCCTAAGAAATATTACAATGCAAGTGCCAAATCAAATAAACTATCTAAGAGCCTAATTGGGGACAAGTGTGGAATTAATTCCCGAAATAGTGTAGAAATAATTCCACAATTATGGCAAAATAATGACCTAAATTCCCAGGTTGAGGTGGAAATTAGAGACCGTGAATGATAATTGAGAGTTGAGAGTTGAGAGTGGAGAGTGGATAACTGGCAACAGATAACAGCTTCTTACTATTTTGCAGCTATTGGATAGCCCTTATCGATCCAGTTTTGTTTTAAATTTGTTGGTAAGTTAAGCAATTTGCCATTTGTGAATCCCATGGTTTTTAGCTGATTGACAGCTGGTCGGATGTTCGGACATTTTTCGAACGGACAGCAACCGCAGTAAACGACAACAAAAGTATTTTTTGGCAATTTTGATAGCGCATTGTTTAATTTCAAGAGATTTTCTTTCTCACTAACACCACCCAGATTTATGGCTCCCTGAATATTATCAACTACTCCAATGTTAAATATTTTAGGCTGTTTAACTTTAGGATTGGCTATCATTGCTGCCAAGGCAGATGGCTCAATCAGGTCTTTTTGAGTCCAGTTGTCCCTTTTGTCTAATGACTGATTAGCTCTGATAGTAGATTGAGCCAGACTGAAGCTTGTTGCCGATATGAAAAATAGTATGGTGTAAAAAAGGATTTTCATGTTTTGTAGGTTAATTAAGTACAAAATTAAGCATTTCTGAGCATGAGATGTCAAAACACTTGCCAATATGTTGTTTTATCTGCTTAAAGTATTTAAAAAGTTAAGCATTTCAGGATTATCATAATCTGCCATTCCACTGTGTTGAAAAACAATATCCCCCTTTGGACCTATAATCACTGTTGTAGGAAGAGTACCTCCAAAAATATGTTCAGGAATTGCCGATGCACTCGAATAGACTTTTAGTTCGTAAGCGTTTTTTTTCATGTAGCTAACAGATGAAGCAATTTTATTGTCAACATCTACCATTATAAAATTGATTTTATCCTTATACTTAATCTTCGAAGACAATGAATTTATTGAAGGCATCTCTGCACGACAGGGAGGGCACCATGTAGCCCAAAAATTGATAAAATAGACTTGTCCCTTCTTTTCTGACAGTTTAAGAAGCTCTCCATCTTCTGATCTGAAAGCCATATCATCTGGAATGGAATTACTTGTTTTTGAGTTTGAGTATGGGACGTCGGCATTATAAAGCCCTGTACTCATAAGACCCTTGATCATCAGTGTTCTCGCATCGGAGCTAAAGAACATAATACCAGCAAAAAGCACAAATAGAATATTGCCGATATTTGATTTGACAAACTTTAACAATCCCATTATTTTCCTCTTTTAGACTTCTGCAAGTTAGCACCTTTCATTAATCCCTTTTGTAACATTAGTCACAATGCATTTTTTAAGTACAAGGGAATTTTGGGCAATAATGTACTAAAGAATGTCCATTATTTTCTACACTTTTCACAGAATTTCAGGCTAAGTCCCTGCTTGCTAAGACCCTAACCTGCAATAAATTACAAGATTATCGCTTTGCAGACTTTCATAGAGCACTTTTAGGAATTGAGCAGCGATATGTGACGATAACATTATTTAATGAAAAACATTTGGTTTGATTTTGGTTTATAATGTTTTAATCTGTTTTAATATTATCGACATGGTAGAAAGTAAAATAGCCGCGATAAAGGACTGGATCAAAACAATGGGATTTGAATTAATAAAATCTCATGATTTGAGTGGCGAAGTAGTTAAAATTAACTACTACAGTCTGGGCAATTTTGGTATTTATGAGGAAATATCAAATATGAAATTAATTGGTCGTGTCAGGAAGGCTAAAATGCGATTTATTTCATGGAATCCATGGGGTATTGATTTTGAAGTTACTTCTCTTAAGGAATTAATCAATGCTTATCAGGATTCTAAATCCTATAGCCCTGAAATGCTGCCCGCAGACTCAAACAAAGAATTGGAAACTACCTACGAGAATTTAGTATTTTATTAAATTCCATTTTTCAAAATAAAACGAGATAATTCTTCGATTGGGTGTTTCAGAATTTTACCAACTTTGATTTCGCTTGCCAAGCAAAGTTCTTTCAGTATGGGAGAGAAGTGATATGCAATTGAACCTACAAAATGGCAGGTTTGATCCTTGTAATCAGGATAAGATTTAATGTTTGTTTCAATAAATTCGGTAAAGCCTCTTTTTAATGTATCAATAATAAAGGGATGACTGATATTGTCACTTAAAAAGGGTGCAAACGAAGCCAGATAAAAATTTGGTGAAGGTTCCTGATAAACATGTTTAATAATCGATTCTTTATCGATTTTGTAGATTGTATAAAAGCTATCGGCAAGCTCTTTTGGCATCCGTCCATACAAGAAACTGGTAATTAATTGCCTTCCGAGCCAGGTTCCGGAACCTTCGTCACCTAAAATATAACCCAGACCATGTTTACTTTCATGAATTTTAGCCCCGTCAAAATAGGTGATGTTAGAACCCGTACCAATAATACAACAGATTCCTTTTGAATTTCCAGTAGTGGCATAAATGGAAGCAATAATATCTATATCAACACTGACAAATGCATTTTTAAATACCTTTGAGAGAGCATTGGATATATGTTCGCGTCGATCCGGGCTGGAACAGCCTGCGCCGAAAAAGTAAATTTCTTTTACCTGATCCAAATAAGGTTGTATTGCCGGAGTATTCTGAAATATTTTGATAATATCTTTTTCAGACAGGAAGAACGGATTGATGCCACTTGTTCTGAAAGGTATGGTTTCAGTATCAGAAAGCGTTAATATCCAGTCGGCTTTGCTTGAGCCGCTGTCTGCAACTAATAACATATTTAAATTTCCTGAAGAATTTGACTTGTAAGTGGTTTGCCAATAAACTTAGATACCAGGTGATTTTCTTTTACTCTTTTAATGTCTTTTGGATCCAGAGAAGAGGTGAGGACATATATTTTTATTTTATCGGGTCCCAGATCAGGAAGCTCCATTAATGCCTTAAGAAACTCAAATCCATTCATAATTGGCATTCTCAAATCCAAAAATATAACCTCAGGAAGTTTTTTGCCTTCAAGATATAAATCACGAATATACTTATAGGCTTCCTTTGGTGATTCGATTACGGTAATAGACTCTGCAAAATTGCCATTATCCAAAATCTTTCGATTAATCAGATTGTCTATGTAGCTATCATCTACCAGTAATACACTTTTGTATTTGAAGGTAATCATCAAATCAAAATTACTAATTCTTTACATTTAAGCAAGCGATTTAGAATTATAGGTATATTACTGAAGATTAAGTCTTCCTGAGAGCTGCATTAATGCTACTTCAGCCAGTTTGGCTTCGAATTGCGCATTGGTATATCGCGCATTTGCATCAATATAATTTCGCTGGGCTTCCCTGAATTCAAGTGGTGCAACACTTCCCAATCTAAATTTTTCAAGCGTGATATCCATGTTTTGCCTTGCTACTTCCAGGTTCTGACGTTCAAGCTTTACCAGTTGCAGGTTAGTCTGAAAGGTTTGAAACAAAGAGCTTAATTGCGAAGTAATAGCTTGATTAAGCTTTTCATATTGTAATTGATTGTTCTCTATTTGAAGCGAGGCATTCTTCTCGGCCCTTTTCTGCAAATAGCCATTAAAGATATTAACTGAGGCAGTGAGCCCATAGTTAAGACCTCTACCAACCGAGTTTCTCGCAAAACCGAGTTCAGAAGTTGATTTGTTGAAATTGTAGCCTGTGTTTAGGTTTATTGCTGGATATCGGTTTGCCTTAACTTCTCTTAAATTGATCTCTGAAATCCGTTTATTGATTACTGCCGATTGTAATGCCGGATTTAGTTGAGCTGCAGAACTTTGTAATTCGGGAAGCATTAAACTGCTGCCTATAATAATGGTGTCTGACACTGAGAAATCGGTATTTATATCTCTTGCCAGAAGTTCATTAAGTTTAATTTTTGTGTTGCGGTACTGGTCAATTTGCCTCAGAAGGTTGGTGGTATCGGTATTCAGGTCAACAGAAGCAGCCAGCACTTCAAGTTTGGCTGCTTTACCAATGGTGTATCTGCTTTTAGAATTCCGGAGTCTGATTCTGGATATTTCAAGTGCACCGCCGATCGCTTTCATTTGCTGTTGCTGCTGGACTAAATCATAATAATTATTGATAACATCAGCAAGCGTTGTCTGTACTGCCAGCTTAAAGTTTGCCTCACCTAAGTTCTCGAGTTCCTTAAGTCTGTCATATCTTGCAAACATTTGAAAACCATCAAACACCTGCCAGTTAACTACTGGTCCATAAACCAGGTTGGTATTTTTGGCTCCGTTTCTTTCCTGTGTTACTCCGCTCGAAAGTGTTTGTTTCGTGTTTGAAACTGTATTATTGGTACTCAAATTTCCTGTAACTATAGGTAGCATACCCGCATTAGCCCTGCTTACATTATTTTTAGCTTGTTCAACCTCATTTTTGTTAAGTTTGATGTCATAGTTGTTTTCCAGGGCTGTCTTCACTGCCTGCTCCAGACTAAGTCGCTCCTGAGCATGAACCCGGGAAATTTGCAATAGGCAAGCAAAAATTAATAGAATACTGAATTTAATTTTTTTTCTGTTCATATATATTAATAACCTAAAGATATAGCCTTTGAATTCGGCCTGATCCTGGTGTATTTATTAACCATTAATCAATTCTGTTTCAAGAACAGGCTCTGCTTTTCCTGTTATCCCAGGAAGCGGCTTATGTTTCTTTGACCACATTGAATAAACTGCTGGAATAACGTAAAGAGTTAGGATCAAAGAGAAAAGTGTACCACCAATAATTACAATACCCATACTCATCCTGCTTTTTGCAGCCGCACCCAAAGCCATAGCTATAGGTAATGCACCCAGTGCAATCGCGAGACTCGTCATCAGGATGGGCCTTAAGCGGGCTACTGATGCTTCGATGATTGCTTCACCCAATGGCATTCCCTGCTCTTTTAACTGGTTTGCAAATTCCACAATCAAAATACCATTCTTGGTAACGAGCCCAATAAGCATGATCGTCCCGATTTGACTAAAAATATTCCAGGTTTGTCCGAAAAGCCATAGCGAAAGGAATGCACCGGCCACTGCCATCGGCACAGTCAGAATAATAATGAATGGATCTATAAAGCTTTCAAACTGAGCCGCCAGAATCAGGTAGACTAATAACAAGGCAAGCGCAAATGCAAAAAGGGTATTTGAAGAACTCTCTCTATAGTCACGGGATTCTCCACCAAGATCGGTTGTGAATGTATCATCCAGAATTTTTGCTGCGGCTTTGTCCATTACATCAATACCATCACCAATACTTTTCCCGGGTGCCAGACCTGCCGACACGGTAGCGGACATGAATCGATTGTTATGATACAATTGGGGAGGAGTACTGGTTTCTTGTACTGTAACCAGATTGTCGAGCTGTATAAGCTGACCCTTGTTGTTCCGTACAAAAATTGAGGTTAAATCCAATGGGTCATTACGGTCAGGACGGTCATATTGACCAATAACCTGATATTGTCTGCCGTTCATCTGGAAATATGCAAATCGCTGTCCGCTGAGTGCAAATTGCAGGGTTTGAGCAACATCTAATATCGAGACACCCAGGTTTCTGGATTTTTCTCTATCGATAGTAATATTAATTTCAGGCTTATTAAATTTCAGGTTTGCGTCCGTTGCTGTAAAGGTTGGATTCTGACTGATTTCTTCCATGAAAAGAGGTAATTTTTCGCGAAGTTTTTCAAAATTTGGAGCCTGTATGATGTAATTCACTGGTAAACCCCCGCGACGTGTAACAGAAATTGTGGGTTGCTGGATTACAAATACCCTGCCTTCTGTATAAGCTTTTGTAGTTTTTGTCAGTTTATCTGCAACCTGTACCTGTGAAGTTTCCCGTTCGGATGGTTCACTCAAACGAATTCTTAAAAATCCGGTGTTTGCTGCGCCTGAACCACTAAACCCTGGTGAAGTTACAGTCAAATTAAATTCTTTCTCCGGAATTGAATCCTCCACTAGTTTAGAAAGTTCAAGAATGAAGTTGTCTGTGTATTCGTAAGATGAGCCCTCTGGCGTTGTAACCTGCATACTAACTGCTGCCCGGTCATCATATGGTGCGGTCTCCTTTTGTAGTACAGTCCAGAATAATACAATAAGTCCGATACAAATAAAAATGATTGGAAAAGCAACCCAACGTGTTTTCATGAAATTTTTAAGGGAACTTGCATAACCTGAAGTCATGCCCTCAAAATAAGGTTCAGACCAATTGTAGAATTTGGTTTTCTTTTTATTCGCCTTCATCATGTAGGCATTGAGCATCGGTGTTAAGGATAGCGATACAAATGCAGATATAAGTACTGCGGCACCGATGACGACCCCGAATTCCCGGAAGAGCCGCCCGACAAAGCCTTCCAGAAATATCACGGGAAGGAATACAGCGGCAAGGGTTACCGAGATTGAAATTACTGCGAAAAAGATCTCATTTGAGCCCTTTATTGCTGCTTCAATCGGACTGTATCCTTCTTCGAGTTTTTTAAAGATGTTTTCTGTAACTACAATTCCATCATCCACCACCAAACCGGTAGCGAGTACAACTGCGAGTAAGGTTAATACATTGATGGAAAATCCAAAAAGGTACATAATGAAGAAGGTGGATATCAATGATACCGGAATATCGATTAATGGCCTGAATGCAATACTCCAGTCACGGAAGAAAAGAAAAATGATCAGAATTACCAGAATCAATGAAATCAATATTGTTTCTGCTACCTCTGTTACTGAGCGTTTTATAAATACAGTGGTATCCATCGCAATATCAGTCCTGAAATCTTCAGGAAGGTCTTTTTTGATTTGCTCATACCGTTTGTAGAATTCATTTGAAATCTCGAGGTAATTAGAACCGGGCTGTGGAATCAGACCCATCCCGATCATCGGAGTGCCTGATGACCGAAGCATAGTTTCCTCGTTTTCAGGACCCAAAACTGCAGTTCCAATATCCCTCATGCGAACAATATTGTCTCCTGAACTTTGAATAATTAAATTATTAAACTCTTCTTCATTGGTGAGATTGCCGAGTGTCTTTACGGATAATTCGGTAGCAGTACCGGTTATTTTACCTGAAGGTAATTCTACATTTTCGCGGTCAAGAGCATTTTTTACATCCAAGGCCGTAAGCCGGTATGCGGCAAGTTTAGCCGGGTCAAGCCATATGCGCATAGCGAATCGCTTTTGACCCCAAATCTGTATACCACTGACTCCGGGGATTGTCTGAAGACGTTGCGAGATTACGTTCTCTGCATAATCACTTAACTCAAGTTGATTTCTGCGATCACTTTGCAGAGTCATTGAAAGGATAGCTTCAGAGTTCGCATCAGCCTTAGATACCACAGGAAGTCCATCGATGTCCTTAGGTAAGTTCCTCACAGCCTGTGAAACTTTATCTCTTACATCATTAGCGGCCTCTTCGAGTTCCTTATCAAGGTTGAACTCAATGTTGATATTACTGGTACCCTGATTACTTGAGGAGGACATATTTTTGATACCTTCAATACTATTCAAGGCTTTCTCAAGGGGCTCGGTAATCTGAGACTCAATGATGTCTGAGTTTGCACCAGGATAGCTTGTTCGTACCGAAACAATTGGCGGGTCAATTGATGGGAATTCCCTGACCCCTAAAAAATTGAAGCCAATGACACCGAAAAGAACCAAAAGCAGATTCATAACGATTGCAAGTACTGGCCTTTTTATACTGGTGGTTGATAAACTCATTTGACTATTTTCTATTTTTTTTATCGGATAATATATTCGATCAGGCTTGAATTAATTTGTAACCTTAACTTTCACCGGAAGTTCATTCTTCAATGACATAATGCCTGTTGTCAGCACAGTATCACCAATACTCAATCCTGAGAGAATCAATACTGATTTTTCAGTTCGGGTTCCTGTCTCAACCATTACTTCCTTTGCTTTTCCTTTAGAGCTGATATATACTTTTTTGCCCTGTAGAACAGGGATTATTGATTCTGTTGGTATCAATATTGCATCATTGATATTGCTGAGAGGCAGTTCAATTTTGGCGAATGATCCCGGAAGTAAATTCCCGGCAGAATTTGAAGCTTTAGCTTTTAGTTGTAATGTTCTGGTTGACATATCTATTCCGGGTTCAATCGCATAAACTGAACCGGTATAATTAGTAGTTGATCCGGCGACTGAAAAAGAGATTTGTGTATTAAGTTTAATCGTACCTGCATATTTCTCTGGAATTGAAAATAAAATTTTAACAGGGTTAGTACTAACTAATCGAGCAATATTGCTGGATGGGGTAATATACTCTCCTGCAGAAATTGTTCTTAATCCGATTTTACCACTGAATGGTGCGCGAATCAGAGTTTTTGAAAGTTGTGCACGGATAAGTTGTGTTTGTGATTGTAATGAACGCAATTCTGAGAGAGCAACATCATATTCTTCTTTACTGATTGCCTCTTTTTCAAGTAATTTACCCGCACGATATTCTGTTTCCTGTGCTAATTTTTGTTTGGTTAGAGCTTGAGAAAGCTGAGCCTGAAGTTCAAGATCATTGATCTTAAGCAAAACCTTTCCCTTAGAAACAGCACTACCTTCGTTGAACAAAATGTCAGTAACCAGACCAGAAACTTCACTATGGATATCAACCTGTTCGTTTGCTTCTATCGTACCTGCTATGGAAAGTGAGTTTGAAAAGTTCTCTGTTTTAGTAACAATACCGTTTACTGTTAGTACAGCGGCTGGTCCTCCGGCTCCACGTCCCGCACCTGTGCTTGCTTTTTGAGCTTTATTTTTATTCATACGATAACCCACAAATACAGCCAGCAGGATCACTAGAATTGTGTAAACGATATATTTAGTTTTCATGTAATTAATTATAGTTTTTTAATATAGAATGTTTTTTTTCCTCTAATTCGGGTGTGATGTCAATTAAATTAAACTGAATAGTTGTTAAAACCTCGTTAAAAATCTGTTTGTCAGATTCGCAAATAGAATGGAATGCCCGTTCATTAAGCTCTTTCATACCCTCTTTCTTCAAGATAATCTAAAATGGTGACCATGTAGGACTTGTCAATGTGTAAGATTTCAGCAAGCGCCTTTTGAGTAAGACTTCTTTCATGTGAATCTATTAATATCAGTACATAATGGTACCTGTCTATTGATATCTGAGTCACCAGTTTTGAGAGGGCACTCAGGTATTTCTTAGAAACAGCAATAAATGGATTGGCAAGGGGCTCAAGCATAACAATTATACAAAGCTATTTTTAAACTTTGTAAGTAGTTGGATGTAGCAACTATTTTACTGAACATTGATAGCAATAGCCATTTAAATTAAATCGAAAACTTACTTTTGCGATGGAACCATTATTTATAGAAAAATGAAATATTTTGTCTCTTTAATTTTTATTGCATTTATGTCCAGCTCAGTCCTTGCCCAAAATAAAATAGCGTTTGAGGTTTCCTTTACAGAACCACAGGCTCATTATGCAGAGGTGCAAATGAACATTTCCGGAGTAAAAGCGGCTTACATCGATCTGAAAATGCCTGTTTGGGCTCCAGGGTCTTATCTGATCAGAGAATTTTCAAAAAATGTGGAAGGGTTTAAGGCCTTTGGTGGGGCCGGTAAAGAACTTCCGTTTGAAAAAATTAATAAAAATACCTGGCGGATTAGTACAGAAAACTCAGGGCAGATAAAAGTTAGTTACCGGGTATATTCATTTGAAATATCTGTCAGGACAAGTTTTGTTGATGAATCGCATGCTTTTTTATCCCCAACCGGAATTTTTATGTATCCGGATGGTCAGCTTAATGCAGCATCCGAAGTCACAATAAATCCACATCAATCATGGTCTAAAATATCAACTGGTCTTGAAAAAGTAAATTCAAAATTAAATACTTTTTATGCTCCGGATTTCGATGTATTGTACGATTCGCCTTTCGAAGTTGGGAATCAGGATATTTTTGAATTTGTTGCCGAAGGAGTAAAGCATGAGGTTGTGATGTACGGAGGAGGAAACTATGACAAGGAAATCCTCAAGCGGGATATGGCAAAGATTGTAACAGAGCAAACTAAAACTTTTGGGGTTAATCCAAACAAAAGATATGTATTTATTGTTCATAATTTTAATTCAGGTGGTGGCGGACTTGAGCATTTGAATTCAACAGTATTAGGTGCTAGTCGTAATTCATACAATACAGATGCGGGCCTTTTGAGGTTTCTGGGACTTGTTTCTCATGAGTATTTCCATATTTGGAACGTAAAGCGTTTGCGTCCGATAGCATTGGGGCCGTTTAATTACGAAGAGGAGAACTATTCGAGAAATCTTTGGATATCAGAAGGTTTCACAGCTTATTACCAGGATATCTATACTAAAAGGACTGGTTTACAAAGTCCGAACCGTTATCTTATGAATTTAGCAGCATCGATTAGTTCTGTTGAAAATCAGCCCGGGAATCGGGTTGAGACAGTGAGTGATGCCAGTTTCGATGCCTGGATTAAACAATATCGTCCAAATGAAAACTCAGCTAATTCAACTATTTCTTACTACAGCAAGGGTGCCCTGATTGCTTTGATCATGGACCTTGAAACCATCCATTCCACAGAGGCTAAAGCTGGATTAGATGAAGTGATGAAGGCGATGTACGATGAATATTATACAAAAAAGAACCGTGGATTTACAGACAAAGAGTTTAAGGAAATGCTTGAAAAAGTATCTCGAAAATCTTTCGATGATGTTTACAATGATTATGTTAATGGGGTAAAGACTATAGATTACAATAAATATTTTGGTTATGCCGGTTTTACCCTGATCGACGATGCGGCTAAGGGTAATGATGCATATTTGGGTGCAACAACAGCTCTAAAAGATGCTAAGATCATCGTGACGAATGTAAGTCGCCAGAGTCCGGCCTGGATTGCTGGTTTAAATGTAAATGACGAAATTCTGTCCATAAATGGAAACCGTATCAATAATGTTTCTGATCCGAGACTTTCGGAGGTTGAGAAATTCATCTCCGGCAAAAAGCCCGGTGAAAAAATTACGGTTTCGTTTAATCGTGACGGAGTGATCAGACAAACTGAATTGACGCTGGTCAGAAATCCAAATCATAGATTTAAGATAGCTTCTTTAACAAATCTTACTGAAGCACAGCTTGCTGTGAGAAAGAGGTGGTTGAAACTTTGATAATTGAGAATTGAGAGTGGAGAATTGAGAATGGGCAACGCGGCCCCTCTAGGTGGCTAATGTTTTTCTACTGATAACAGACAACAGTTAACAGACAACAAAAAAAGGGGCTGCTTCATCCGAAGTAGCCCCTTTCTTTAGAAAGTAAGTCTAATTGCAAGACCAACATCTCCTGTACGAAAATCCGTGTTGGGTGTTAATTCGAAACGTGGTCTCCAATCGACAGCAAGATTAAGTGGTGCCCCTTCGATTTTATAATCCAGGCCCAGCACAGCATCGGCACTTAACCAAAGGTCACTTTCAAAATCCCTTCTTTTATAAGAACCGATACTTCCACCACCTCCATAATACCATAGCAGGCCCGGAGCACCCTGAATAGGATTATGAACTTCGTAAAGTCCGGTTAACAGAAATCTTTTCAAATCATCATTGTTTCTGAATGATAAATTAAGGTCGACCGCCTTGTTTGAATTTAGAAATGTTTTGTAGTTTAAACCATTATAAGACCCTAGTCTTACCCCGATGGCATTCTCATAAGTTTGTGCTTGAGAGTTAGAATTGGCAAGAAAAATAAATCCTGCAGTTAAACATAATAGAAGTAGCTTGTTCATAGTCATAAATATTTATAAGCTGTAGTTTTCAAATACAGTGCCATAGCATAACTTGACTAACAGAAATTCAATTCTGTCTTGATATGTACATCCTTCAGGTTTCTAATCACATGAAGCATACACCTTTATGTCAAATAGAATTTATTTCTTAATCAGACCTTATTTATTTTTAGCTATTTTGCTAAATTACGGTTCAAAAGAATAGAAGTTATGGCAGAAATTACTCGTGTATTTGATCTTTTGCAGCATTCCCTTGAAAAGCATCGGAAAGAGGATATGGTGGCAGCAAAGCAGAATGGTATTTGGAATAAATATTCAACAGAAAACTTTGTAGCTCAGGTAAATTCAGTAAGTCTGGGACTAATCGCTTCAGGCATTAAAAAGAATAATAAGGTTGCAATTATGTCGGCTAACCGTCCTGAATGGAATATTTGCGATTTCGGAATTATGCAGATTGGGGCAACTCAGGTACCGATGTACCCAACTCTTTCCGAAAACGACATCAAATTTATACTAAGGGATGCAGATGTGAAAATAGTCTTCGTTTCTGAAGTTGCACTGTATGAAAAACTTAATAATGTCAGAAGAACTGAAGAACTCGACTTTAAGATATTTAGTTTTGACAAAATTGAGGGGGTGCCTCACTGGCAGGAATTGATTAATATTGGAGAACGGGCTGAAGCAGTAAATCTTCAGGTTTACCGCGATGGTATACTACCGGATGATTTGCTAACCTTAATTTATACTTCAGGAACTACAGGAACACCCAAAGGAGTTATGCTGACTCATAGCAATCTTGTCAGTAATGTGATTGCTTCTTCTGTAATGTACCCGGACGGCTTCAATAAAGCACTTAGTTTTCTTCCACTCTCACATATTTTTGAGCGAATGGTGCTCTATATGTATTTCTACTTAGGTGTATCGGTGTATTATGCTCAGAGTATGGAAACCATAGCGGCTGATCTTGTAGAGGTCAAACCCCATGGTTTTACAACAGTTCCCCGTCTTCTCGAAAAAGTATATGACAGAATTGTGGCCAAAGGCTCCGGATTAACAGGTGTAAAAAAGCAGTTGTTTTTTTGGGCATTAAACCTCGGACTCAGGTATGAATTGAAAGGAGCAAACGGGCCATGGTATGAATTCCAGTTAAAACTGGCTAATAAGTTGATTTTCAATAAATGGCGGGATGCTTTAGGGGGTAATATTTTAGCTATTGTTTCAGGTGGTGCTGCTTTACAATCACGCCTTGCCCGGGTTTTCTGGGCTGCTGGTATGCCGGTTTTAGAGGGTTATGGACTTACAGAAACGTCACCTGTAATTGCGGTAAACGGCCTGAATGAGGGTGCTGCAAAATTCACGACAGTAGGGAAAGCTATTCGGGATGTAGAGATAAAAATCGCAGAAGATGGAGAAATTTTATGTAAAGGTCCAAATGTGATGAAGGGCTATTATAACCGACCTGATCTAAGTGATGAGGTGATTGATAAGGATGGCTTCTTCCATACCGGGGATATTGGGGAATTAGTTGATGGACAATACCTTAGAATAACCGATCGTAAAAAGGAGATATTTAAGACAGCAGGTGGTAAATATATAGCACCACAAATACTTGAAAATAAATTCAAAGAATCACCCTACATCGAGCAAATGATGGTAATCGGCGAAAATGAACGTTTCCCGGCAGCTTTGATTCTTCCAAATTTCCCTGCATTATCTGCCTGGTGTACCCGATCAGATATTCCCTTCACCAATAATGAAGATATGATCAAGAATCAAAAGATAATTAACAAAATACAGTCTGTTATTGATCATTTTAATAAAGATTTTGGGCATTGGGAGCAGGTCAAAAAATTTGAATTGCTGACTGATGACTGGAGTATTGATGGAGGTGAACTTACTCCCAAGTTAAGTCTGAGAAGGAAAGTAATCTTACAGAAATATAAAGATCAGGTTGAAAAAATTTATAAAAATGAATAGAGATACATTACATGGATTTACAAAGGGAACAGGCTTTTTAGTAGTTCTCGCTGTTCTGCTTTCGGGATGTCTTGGCGGAAGCCTTTCTAAAAATAATTCCGGTGAGTATAAAAATGGAATGGTTGTTTCTGCCCATCCATCATCTTCCAGGGTTGGTTTGGATATTCTCAAAAAGGGTGGTAATGCAGTTGATGCTGCAGTTGCTGTTCAGTTTGCTCTTGCAGTGGTTTATCCCGGTGCCGGTAATTTGGGAGGAGGAGGATTTATGGTTTACCGCTCGGCAAGTGGAGAACTGGCAACACTTGATTTTCGCGAAAAAGCACCCGGAATGGCAAGTCGTGATATGTATCTCGACTCTGCCGGGAATGCCATTACCGATAAAAGTTTATACGGGCACCTTGCTGCCGGTGTACCGGGGAGTGTTGATGGCATGGTAAAGGCTCATGAAAAATTCGGTAAATTAAGCTGGGCGGAAGTTGTGCAACCCGCATTGGATCTTGCCCGGAAGGGCTTCCCAATCACAGAAAGCCAGGTAGAAGAGTTTACAGAATTACAGGAAGGAATCAAAAAATACAATCCCGGAAAATCATATTTTATAAAGGATAAGTGGGCAAAAGGTGATTATTGGGTTCAGGAAGATCTTGCTAAAACCCTGGAACTGATCCGGGATAATGGTCGGGAAGGATTTTATAGTGGTGAAGTAGCTGATCATATCCAAGCAGAGATGAATAGTGGCGGTGGTTTGATCAGCAAGGAGGATTTAAAGAATTATCAGTCGCAATGGCGCGAACCACTTGTTGGAAACTACAAAGATTACAAGATAATCACAATGCCCCCTACATCAAGCGGTGGTATTGCTTTACTGCAGCTTTTAAATTCTGTGGAAGAGTATCCGCTCAGAAGATGGGGACATAACTCCGATTCAACTGTTCAGGTAATGGTTGAGGCAGAGCGAAGGGTATATTCAGACAGAGCAAGCCATTTGGGTGATCCTGATTTCTATAGAGTACCACAGAAATATCTGGTTAATCCAATTTATTCTAAGTACAGAATGAAAGATTTTAACTGGGAGAAAGCAACACTTAGCTCTGATATTAAGGCCGGAGAGGTTCCAAAAGAAAGTGAAGAAACTACTCATTTCTCAATTGTGGATCGTGAAGGAAACGCAGTATCAGTTACTACTACCTTGAATGGTGGTTATGGTTCAATGGTATTCGTTAAGGGAGCAGGATTCCTATTGAATAATGAGATGGATGATTTTTCAGTAAAACCGGGCTCTCCTAATATGTACGGACTACTTGGAGGAGAAGCCAACGCTATTGTTCCCGGAAAACGAATGTTAAGTTCTATGACTCCAACTATTCTGGAAAAAGGAGGTGAACTTTTCATGGTTGTTGGAACACCTGGTGGCTCAACTATCATTACCTCTGTTTTTCAAACTATATTAAATGTACTTGAATTTGACATGGGTATGCAGGCTGCGGTAAATGCGAAGAAATTCCATCATCAATGGTATCCGGATGTTGTAACCATTGAAAGGGGAGGATTGGATACCCTAATCCGGCAAAAGTTGGAGAAAAAGGGCTATACCTTTAAGGAAAGAGGAGCTATCGGCCGGGTGGATGCAATCCTTAAAACCAAATGGGGTTATTATGAAGGGGGTGCCGATCCACGTGGTGATGATACTAAAATGGGCTGGTGATTTAAAATTAAGGATTGTAGCTTAAATTCATTTATTTTGTCTCCCTTTGATTGAAATAAGAACTGCGATTAGAAAGTGGAGCAGTACCAGGGCCAATAACAAAAATTTTATTCCGGCAAAGATGAAAGCTGCGCCGGCATAAGTGTCATCTGGTCCGGAGTTGATTAGTTGAAGCAATGATAGGTTCTCCAGAAAATCAAAGGCTACTGCAAACAAAGCCATGTTGCTCAAAATTCTGAATTTGTTTAAAGGATGATCTTCTCCCAGCCTACCGCATGCCCATGCGCTGCCATAAAAAAATGTAGCACCATACAGAAGCGGGAAAATAAAGTCCAGATAGATACTGAGGGTTATTAATTCTATGTGGCCTAAAGCCTCCAGCTTATTAAGAAACAACTCTGCCTTTGCTGCCGTACCAATAAATTCAAATGTCAGTATACTCCCCTGATTAAGAGGTGCTGTCATATTGCGCATCAGAATAATCCATCCCAGGGTAATAAATAGTAGTATAATAAATCTTAAACCTTTGTTCTTCATAGAATTTTAATTTGTTGATTCAATTTTTAAAGGGAAACTTCCGGACTGAAGTCTGACTCATCCCGTCTTTTTCATAAATAGCAATACAGTACTTCTTGTATCGTTCTGCGATATTAATTTCTCCAAAATTCAATTCCTTAGGAAGATCGCTATTATTTTGGAAAAAGTAAATCCTTGTTGTTCCGTATTTTGTATGAGGCATGTAATTGCCATATTGCTCAATCTCCTCCCAGTTTTCAGTCTTAAGGCTTACCGCATAGATTCTGACTACCGGACCTGTGTTCTGCTCATTTCGAATAAATGCTACTTCTTTGAAGTCACTTTGAAGGTCCTTTATTCCAGGTTCAGTAAGCGTATTCCAAATTATTGCAATAATTATCAAGGCAAATAGAAGGAGGATATAGACTTTGTATCTTTTCATTTAATCTCAAAGCTAAACTTAAATATACAATTCATGGTTTATGCCAGCTCAAAATAAAAGCATTATTGCTCTTGTTTTATAATTTTCTATTTTATACATTTGCTATGCTTGCATAGTAAATTTAAATGAAGCCTGAAGAAACTGTAGATTATTTTTTAAAAATTGTTTGGCAAACGGTTGCTAATAAATATAACCAGATTGCAGCAGATTATGGAATAACACAGGCTTTGGGTTACATGCTAATCAACATACATGAAGAGGGTACAGCGGTTTCGCAAATTGCCTCACTTTCCGGGGTGAAATCTACAAGTCTGTCGAGAATGCTAAAGAATATGGAAGAACTTGGTCTTATTTACAGGGAGACCGATCCGAACGATAAGCGTTCTGTTAAGATATTTTTAACGCCGTTCGGTGTAGAGAAGCGTCAAATTGCCAAAGATGTTGTAAAGAAATTTAATGAGTATCTCAATGCACATGTTTCCGATAAGGAACGTCTTAATCTCATTAACACGTTAAACAAAATAAATCAACTAACCACTGATTATAAACCTCAGTTTTGCTACCCGGAAATTCCGGGTAGTAAAACTTGAAAATGATTATTATGAAAAGAGTCATCAGAAAAGTTGCGGTTTTGGGTTCGGGTATAATGGGATCCCGTATTGCTTGCCACTTTGCCA
Source organism: uncultured Sphingobacterium sp. (assembly GCA_964356005.1). Taxonomy (GTDB): domain Bacteria; phylum Bacteroidota; class Bacteroidia; order Sphingobacteriales; family Sphingobacteriaceae; genus Daejeonella. The sequence goes on along the minus strand of CAYHGN010000020.1, from coordinate 11,079 downwards.
ATATTGGAGTTGAAGTATTGCTGCTTGACATGGTACCAAAAGAGCTTTCAACTGAAGAGCAGGCAAAAGGTGCTGATTTGAATTCGAAAGCAGTAAGAAATAGAATTGTTAATTCAGCCCTTGAAAGTACCTTAAAGGCCAATCCTTCTGCTGTGTACTCCAAAAAAGTGGCGATCAAAATATCTACTGGCAATTTCGATGACAATATGAAAGATATTGCATCCTGCGATTGGGTGATAGAGGTTGTTGTGGAGAGGCTGGATATTAAAAAACTGATTTATGATCAGGTAGAGAAATTCCGGACTCCCGGAACCTTAATTAGTTCGAACACTTCAGGAATTCCGATTCATTTGATGGCTGAAGGGCGTTCAGAAGATTTTCGTGCACATTTCTGCGGTACACACTTCTTTAATCCACCCCGATATCTCCGTTTGCTTGAAATCATCCCAACTGCTCAGACAAAACCTGAAATTGTCGATTTCCTGATGCATTATGGTGATAAATTTCTTGGGAAAACCACGGTATTATGTAAAGATACTCCTGCATTCATCGCAAACCGGGTTGGAGTTTATTCCATTATGGCACTCCTGCACCTTGTTGAGAAAATGGATCTATCGGTTGAGGAGGTTGACAAATATACAGGCCCAGCCCTGGGCAGGCCAAAATCAGCGACTTTTCGTACTACTGATGTAGTCGGACTGGACACCATGATCAACGTAGCCGGAGGATTATACAACAATCTCCCTGAAGATAAAGCGCATAATCTATTTGAACTCCCTGGCTATGTTAAGAAAATGCAGGAGAATAAGTGGCTTGGAGATAAAACAAAGCAGGGTTTTTATAAAAAAGTAAAAGGTGCTGACGGGAAATCTGAAATTCTGGCACTTGATCTTAAAACATTAGAATATAAACCTCAGCAGAAAATAAAATCTTCAACACTGGAGGCTACAAAGCTGGTTGAAAATTTACCTGAGCGGATGAAAGTTTTCGCAAATGGCACAGATAAGGCCGGTGATTTTTTCCGCCATTCTTTTTTCGGGCTGTTTGAATATGTTTCTGACCGAATTCCTGAAATTTCTGATGAATTATACCGCATCGATGATGCAATGAGAGCCGGTTTTGGATGGGAACTCGGACCATTTGAAGTTTGGGATGCCATCGGCCCCAAAAAGGCACTCGAAGGAATGAAGAAGTATGGTAATGAGGCATCAGCATGGGTACATGAGATGCTTCAGGCCGGAAATGAGTCTTTCTATAAGGTAGAAAACGGTGTCAAGAAGTATTATGATATCCCGTCAAAATCTTATAAACCGGTTCCCGGGACTGATTCTTTCATCATTCTTGATAATATTCGTGCAACCAATACAATCTGGAAAAACTCAGGAACTACGATCACTGATCTGGGCGATGGGATTTTGAATATTGAATTTCACACCAAGATGAATACAATTGGTGGTGAAGTGATACAGGGATTGAATAAAGCAATTGATCTGGCTGAAAAAGATTACAGAGGTCTGGTTGTTGGGAATGATGGTGCCAATTTTTCAGCGGGGGCTAATATCGGAATGATATTTATGGCTGCCGTTGAACAGGATTGGGATGAGATCAACATAGCAATTAAGATGTTCCAGAATACGATGATGCGGATGCGTTATTCGAGTATCCCTGTTGTAGCTGCTCCACATAATCTTACCCTGGGAGGCGGTTGTGAGTTGTGTTTACATGCAGATTTTGTTCAGGCCAATGCCGAAACCTATATGGGATTGGTTGAATTTGGTGTAGGATTGATCCCTGGTGGTGGAGGTTCAAAAGAATTTGCCCTTCGTTTATCGGATGACTTCAAAGAAGGTCAGATAGAGCAGGCAGCACTCAGGGAACGTTTTTTAACCATAGGACAGGCCAAAGTTTCGACATCTGCAGTTGAAGCAGTTGAACTTGGTTACCTGCAAAAGGATAAATTCGGGATAAGCATGAATCGCAACCGCTTAATCGTTGATGCCAAAGAGAAAGCAATTGAACTTGCAGATGCAGGCTATACCAAACCTGTTCAGCGCAAAGATATTAAGGTATTGGGTAAGCAGGGAATGGGTATTGTTTATGCAGGGGCAAATTCCATGTTCGCCGGAAATTTCATCTCAGAACACGATAAAAAGATTTCCGAAAAATTGGGCTACGTATTGTGTGGAGGAAATCTCTCACAACCAAGTCTGGTTTCAGAGCAATATTTACTCGATCTGGAACGGGAAGTTTTCCTCTCACTTTGCGGAGAAAAGAAGACACTTGAACGAATTCAGAGCATTTTGACTAAGGGTAAGCCGTTGAGGAATTGAGTAGTGAGTATTGAGTATTGAGAAAGTGAAGCGCATAAATTTGGAGATATGCACAAATACAAGGAATTGAAATTGTGGCAAAAGTCCATTGATTTAGTGACTTCTGTTTATTTAGTGACTCGTTCTTTTCCACAGTTAGAAAAATTTGGATTAGTTACACAAATTAACCGATCGGCAGTTTCAATCCCATCTAACATAGCTGAAGGAGCAGGGCGAAATTCAGATAAGGAGTTTATCCAATTTTTGTCTATTGCACAAGCGTCATCATACGAACTGGAAACCCAATTAATAATATCAAAGAATTTAAATTATTTAACAATTGAAGAACTAAATCATTTATCTGAGCAAATCGAAGAAGTTCAAAAGATGAATTACTCTATTCAATTAAAGTTTAAGCAGAAGGTGTGAGTGCCTAGTTCTAAATATTATGTACTCAATACTCAATACTAACTACTCAATACTAAAGGAATGGAAGAAGCATATATCATAGCAGCATACAGAACCGCAGTTGGAAAAGCGCCCCGGGGTGTATTTCGTTTTACCAGGGCTGATGATCTGGCAGCAGAAGTGGTCAGACATCTGGTGGCCTCGGTGCCTGATCTTGATAAGGATCAGATCGATGATGTAATTGTTGGAAATGCAACCCCCGAAGCAGAACAGGGGCTCAATATTGCCCGTATGATTTCTTTGATGGGATTGGATACGGAAAAAGTCCCGGGTGTTACAGTAAATCGTTATTGCGCTTCCGGATTGGAGACCATAGCCATCGCAACCGCCAAAATCAGATCAGGTATGGCCGATTGTATTGTTGCCGGTGGGGTTGAGGTCATGTCTGGTATGCCTTTTGGAGGATGGAAACTGGTTCCTAATGCGGATGTTGCAAAGAATAACCCTGAATGGTATTGGGGTATGGGACTTACCGCCGAAGCTGTCGCTAAAGAATATAAAGTTAGTCGTGAAGATCAGGATGAGTTTTCATTTAAATCACATCAAAAAGCCATTGCAGCAATTAAAAATGGGCACCTTAAAGACGGACTGATTCCGATTACCATTAAGGAAACCTTTCTGGATGAAAATTTAAAGCAGAAAACCAGGGAATTTATTGTTGACACAGATGAAGGACCGCGTGCTGATACCGCAATTGATAAACTTGCAAACCTTAAGCCGGTGTTTGCTGCCGGAGGGTCGGTTACCGCCGGAAATTCATCCCAGACTTCTGATGGTGCAGCCTTTGTATTGGTGGTTTCAGAAAAAATGTTGAAGAAATTAAATGTAAAGCCAATCGCCCGTCTGGTAAGTTATGGTGTTGCCGGAGTGCCGCCAAGAATCATGGGTATCGGTCCGATAGAAGCCATTCCTCTTGCCCTTAAAAAAGCAGGAATGAAGCAGCAGGATTTGGATCTCATTGAGTTGAACGAAGCCTTTGCTTCTCAATCTCTTGCGGTGATAAGAACACTGGACTTAGATCAGGATAAAGTAAATGTGAACGGAGGGGCAATTGCCCTTGGACATCCTCTGGGTTGTACAGGTTCAAAATTGTCTGTGCAGCTTTTCAATGAACTGAAAAGAAGAGAAAAGAAATTTGGTATGGTTACTATGTGCGTTGGAACAGGGCAGGGAGCAGCGGGGATATTTGAGTTGATGTGATCTTTGAACCAAGAGCCAAGAATCAAGAACCAGGAATCAAGACATATTAAATTTCATTTGGCATACAGTACTTAAATAGAATATAACAGATAACAATAAGGAATCAAGAACAAGGAAGTATGCACAACTTCAAAAAGTTGAATATTTGGGTGAATGCAATGAGTCTTGCTAAAGACGTCTATCTCATTACATCAAGTTTTCCTAAAGAGGAAAAATTTGGATTGGTTTCTCAAATTAATAGATCTTGTATTTCGGTTCCTTCAAATATTGCAGAAGGGTCTTCAAGATCTTCAAATAAGGAATTTTCGCATTACATCAAAATTGCCCAAGGGTCACTATTTGAGCTGGAAACTCAGATAATATTATCAGGAGAGTTCAAAATGGTTAATGATCAGGATTCGAGTGTAATTCTTGATAAAATTTCTACTCTTCAAAAAATGCTAAATGGATTTTTAACAACACTTAAATAAAGACACAAGAACCAAGAGCCAGGAACCAAGAACCAAGAATTAATTTATAACCACGAATTTGTCTTGACTCTTGGCTCTTGGTTCTTGAATCAATAAACACCACGAATCAATCTTGACTCTTGGTTCTTGAATCAATAAATAAAACAATATGGAATCAGCAAAAACCAAATCAATCAAAGGCGGAGAATTTATTATTCGCGAAACGGCATGTGAGGATATATTTATCCCTGAAGAATTTGATGAAGAGCAGTTGATGATCAGGAAAACCTGTGAGGATTTTTTGGAAGCAGAAGTGTTTCCTAATCTCGACAGAATTGATAATCAGGAAGAAGGATTAATGGTCAATCTGATGGATAAGGCAGGTGAGCTGGGTTTGCTTGCTGTTTCTATTCCCGAGGAATATGGAGGATTTGGCAAGAACTTCAATACTTCTATGCTCGTTGCCGATTCAGTCGGTGCCGGATGTTCCTTTGCGGTTGCACTTTCTGCACATACAGGAATCGGTACACTCCCTATTCTTTATTATGGCAATAAGGAACAGAAGGATAAATACATTCCAAAACTGGCAACCGGCGAGTGGAAAGCATCTTATTGCCTGACTGAGCCGAATTCGGGTTCTGATGCAAATTCAGGAAGGACTAAGGCTGTATTAAATGCCGAGGGTACACACTACCTGATCACCGGTCAGAAAATGTGGATCACCAATGGTGGTTTTGCTGATATATTTATTGTTTTTGCAAAGATCGGAGAGGATAAAAACCTTTCTGCATTTATAGTTGAGAAGGATTTTGGTGGAATCAGTATGAATCCTGAGGAGCATAAGTTGGGTATTAAGGGATCATCTACAAGACAGGTGTTTTTTACCGACTGCCCGGTTCCGGTTGCTAATCTGCTTTCTGAACGTGAGAATGGCTTTAAAATAGCTGTAAATATTTTGAATATCGGCCGGATTAAACTCGGTGTTGCAGCTATCGGCTCTTCCCGTAAGGTTTTGAATCAGGCGATAAATTATTCAAATGAACGTATACAGTTTGGCTTGCCAATTTCAAAGTTTGGTGCCATTCGCTACAAACTTGCCGAAATGGCTACCCGTAATTTTGCTCTTGAAAGTGCATCCTACCGTGCCGGACAAAATATTGACGATGCTTATGATGCTTTGGTAGCAGATGGGATGGAGCCATCTCAGGCTAAACTGAAATCTACTGAGCAATTCGCTGTAGAATGTGCAATTATTAAGGTCTGGGGATCTGAAGTACTGGATTATATTGTTGACGAAGGTCTGCAGGTTTACGGAGGTATGGGTTATTCTGCAGAAGCACCAATGGAACGCGCTTACCGCGATAGCCGGATCAACAGAATATTTGAAGGTACCAATGAAATTAACAGGATGCTTATTCTGGATATGCTTTTGAAACGTGCGATGAAAGGAGAGCTGGATTTGATGACTCCTGCGCAGGCTGTTGCTGCTGAATTAATGTCAATTCCAGATTTTGGGGAAGAAGATAATTCATTATTTGCGGTAGAAAAGCGCCAATTGGCGAATCTGAAAAAGGCAGGATTGATGATTGCGGGTGCTGCAGTTCAGAAATTGATGATGACCCTGTCAAAAGAGCAGGAAATCCTGATGAATATTGCTGACATTATTGGATACATATATGTTGCAGAATCAACTATTTTAAGAGTTGAAAAACTGGTAAAATTAAGGGGAGAAGAATCCTGCAAAGGTCAGCTGGATATGATGCGGATCTATCTTTATCAGACTGTAGATAAGGTTTCAGTAGCCGGTAAGGAAGCCCTTTATTCATTCGCTGAAGGTGATGAACTAAGAATGATGCTGGTCGGATTGAGACGTTTTACCAAATCAGAGCCTTTCAATATCAAGGAAACGAGACAACGTGTCGCAAAGCAATTGATTGAGGCAAATAAATATTGTTATTAGAAATAAATTTAACTTATAATAAGACATCAGGCGGCTTTTTACCGGTCTGATGTTCTTTTTTAAAAGATATAAGTTCTGTTATCTAAATTTTTGTTCAGAATACAGATGAGATCAAAATATGACAAAAACACAACTATTCGGGAGATTTCTGGCAAACTCTTTGTCAGTATTTAACGTATATAATACTGAATAAGGCAATTAATATTGATAGTTTATGAAGTTAGATAATTTAATCACTATTGCAATTCTTGAAATGTCCGGACTGATTGACAAGTTAAAAGCTTTGAAAGAGAAGCTTCAGGATTTTCTTCCTGATCTCAATCCTCAGGAATCAAATAAAAAGCAATTAATCTACATTCCCCTTCCTCTTTCTGACCAGGACAAGACCAGGAAAAAGTCTTAATTCAATTAAAATTCCAATATGAATGATGCCATGAATACTGCAGAAGAAATCCAAAATGCTTATGTAGATTATGTTTTGACAAAGGGCATGAAACCCGCGTCCGTTTACGTATTCGCAAAAGAAAATGATCTGACTGAAGAAGAATTTTATAATTATTATGCTTCTTTTGAAGGGATTGAAGATTCAATCTGGACTGAGTTGTGCAATAAAGCCTTGACTGAGGTACAAAATCAGGAAATCTGGGAGCAGTACTCTTCTCGTGAGAAAACCCTTGCATTTTTTTATGCCTTTATTGAATTACTGAAAAGTAAAAGAAGCTTTGTATTATATAGTCTGAAGCATTCAGGACAAAGCATCGGGACACCGGCAATTTTAAAAGGAGTTAAAAATCTTTTTGAAGGTTTCGCCACAGGACTGGTGGAACAGGGTGTAGAGTCAGGAGAATTGGCAAACAGACGTTTTCTAACCTCAAAATACAAAGATGCTCTCTGGATTCAGTTTGGGGTTGTTTTAAATTTTTGGCTTAAAGATAACAGCCCTGGTTTTGAAAAAACCGATGAGGCTATTGAAAAAGGAATTAATGTCACTTTCGATCTTTTTGGTAAATCACCATTGGATAGTTTGTTTGATTATGGGAAGTTCATGATGAATAATGGCGGCATGAAACCTAATATTAAGTTTTAACCGGCCATTCAGACTATAAGAATTTTAATTTCTAAATGAAAGAACAAGACAGTATTCCAACCTCAAAAACAGAACGCTCAGCAAAATTTGTAAAAACGGGTCTCAAGGTTGGCGGAAACTATATAAAGCATTATTCCAAAAAGCTATTTAATCCCTCATTAAATAAAGATGAATTAAATCTCGATAACGCAACAGATATCTATGCATCCTTAAGTGAGTTGAAGGGAAGTGCTCTCAAGGTAGCACAGATGCTCAGTATGGACAAGAATATTTTGCCTAAAGCATATGTTGATCAGTTTTCGCTTTCTCAATACAATGCACCTCCATTATCTGGGCCACTGATAGTCAGAACCTTTAGCAAGTATTTTGGTAAAACACCATCTGAGATCTATGACGAGTTCAACATCAGGTCGACCAATGCAGCATCTATCGGTCAGGTTCATCGGGCAAGCTTAAATGGGAAGAAATTAGCAGTTAAAATTCAGTATCCCGGAGTTGGTGACAGTATATCTTCTGACCTCAAAATGGTAAAGCCATTTGCATTCCGACTACTGGGAATGAGTCAGAAGGAGCTGGAAGTTTATATGACTGAAGTTGAAGACCGGCTTCTTGAAGAAACCGACTATGACCTCGAAATATCAAGATCTATTCAGTTTTCGGAAGCTTGCAAAAACATACCGAATCTGGTTTTTCCTACTTATTATCCTGAACTTTCTTCAAAAAGAATAATCACTATGGACTGGCTTGAGGGTCAGCACATGAAAGAATTCATGAAAACGAATCCTTCACAAGAGCTTAGGGATAAAATTGGCCAGGCTCTGTGGGATTTTTATAATTTTCAACAGCATGAGTTAAAAGCGGTACATGCAGATCCACATCCCGGAAATTTTTTGATCACACCAGAAGGAAAACTAGGAATTATTGATTTTGGTTGTATTAAAGAAATGCCTGATGATTTCTATAATCCATTCTTTTCGCTGACTTATACTGATATGCTAAAAGATAAAGCAAGGACCATAAAAGCATTTCGGGAACTGGAAATGATCCGGGAAAATGATAATTCATCCCAAATTGAATTTTTTTACCGTCTTTACAAAGAAATGATTAAATTGTTCGCTCAGCCATATATGTCAAGTCACTTTGATTTTAGCAAGACTGAATTTTTTAATAAGCTTTATTCCTACGGCGAGAAAATCTCTAAAATGCCGGAATTTAAGCAGGCCCGGGGTGTAAAGCATTTTATTTATGTAAATCGGACTAACTTCGGTTTATACAATATGCTTCATGATTTGGGTGCTAACGTAAGAACTGACACCTGGTATCCTCATCTGGAGGTCGCTGTTTAAATCGAATTAATCACATCTTTATATCACCGGGATTTCAATTAAGAGATCATAAATTAAAATATTTTGTTAAAAAATGTTAATCCTTACTTTTTAACGTTTAAAAGGATAAATTTGCTGCAATATGAAAATTCACCTATTACTGTTCTCTATTGTCATGGTGCTTGGATTAAGTTCATGCCTTAAAGATGATTATGTTGACCCTACTGTTCAGTCACAAAAAGATGATGCTACCATTGTTAAATTTTTGACTGACAATAAAATATCTGCGATAAAGCATTCCAGTGGAATATATTATCAAATTATCCAATCCGGTGCGGGTAACATCACTTATACAGCTAACACAAGTGTCACATCTAATTATACCGGCAGATTGTTAACAGGACAGGTTTTTGATAAATCAACTACCCAACCGCTTTTATTTAAGTTGGGGCAGGTTATTGTAGGCTGGCAGATAGGTGTTCCCCTGATACAAAAAGGAGGTAAAATCAGATTGTTCATTCCTTCCGGTTATGGTTACGGGCCACAGGGTTCAGGTCCGATTCCCGCAAATTCGGTACTCGATTTTGATATCGAATTAGTGGATGTTCAAAATTAATATTACAAAATGAAAGATTTTTTTAAATACTCCTTTGCACTTATTTTTTTGTCGGGCATTCTTGTTTCCTGTGTTAAGGAATATGATACGATTGAAGTAATTGATGACCGAAATGTTAAAGAATATATACAGAAAAATAGTATTTCTGTTCAGGAGTATAATGGTACCGGTGTTTACTATCAGGTTGTGAGTCCGGGTGTCGGACCTGAAGTACAGTATTCTGAACTTACTCCCGCATTAATCACTATCCGCTCATTAGATGGCAAATATGTAGCTGTTGATACTTTCAGTAATGGTAACAGATATTACAATTACCTTGGATATTTTAATCCGGAAGCAGTGCGTGTTGGGATTAAGGAGGTGCTAAAAAAATCTAATGGAACAATCAGGATGATTGTTCCCTCCCGATTGGCATTTGGAAGGAACGGCACAGCACAAATACCTGGTAATTCCTCGCTTGATATTACTGTGAAGGTTTTGGAAAAGGACAAAATTCCCCAGTACGATGATTTCACTATAATTAAATACCTGGAAAAGAATGCACTGACAGGCTTTTCCAAAACATCCACCGGAATTTATTATAAAATAGGTCAGCCTGGTACAGGAAGTCCTATAACAATTGATTCAACAGTAGTTGCAAATTATACAGGTAAATTGCTAAATGGCACTGTATTCGATAGGGCATTACCCGGAACTGAAGCTACCTTTAGTTTGACCTCCGTTATAAAAGGATGGCAACAGGCAATTCCTCTCATTAATCAGGGAGGTACTATTCGTATGATAATACCTTCAATACTTGCTTATGGTATGGAGGGGAACTCCCCCTCAATCCCGCCTTTCTCTTGTCTGGATTTTGAAGTTAATGTCACGGACGTTAAGTAATTTTCTTACAATTTCCCTGAGAAGCACTTTCTCTTCAGAAATCAAACCTTTCCTTTAAGATGATTTATAAGAAACATATTTTCGTCTGTACAAATCAACGTACATCAGGCGCCAGGATATGTTGTGGAGAAGAACATGGTACAGCACTTGTCGCAGAATTTAAAAAATTGATAAAGAACAAGGGCCTTGATGTAGAGATGAGAGCTCAGCGGACAGGCTGCTTTGATATTTGCGAACAAGGACCTACTGTTGCAATTTATCCTGAGGGAGTGTTCTACGGTAAAGTACAGTTAAGCGATGTTGAAGAAATCGTTAGAGAACATCTGGAAAATGACAGAATCGTCAGCAGACTACAAATCACCTAAAAGTAAACATATAACCTCTAGATTTCCTGTCTTTTGATTGTAAATTAGATTCTTCGCCACGCTCTGAATGACAAAATTCCATAATTGAACCCGAGTTCGGTATAATTATAGGCACAAAATATTTATAATTGATCTGATAAGGCTCAGGAGCCTCAATAATTGATTTTGGAAAGCAATACCTGTATTTTATAGCTTAGTTCAGCCCTTTCCTCCGGAGTATTTCCGGCAAGAAATTGCATTCCCCTATGGTCGGGTGTTTTCACCGTACCAAGCACGATCATATCATGGGTCGGTGATAACACCAAGCACGGGGAAAGTGCAAATAGCCGGAAGATACCTCCTTCGGCAAGGTTTATTTTACCCGGAGCTGTTTTTCATCGGGACGGGCAGGTACTGTCTTCAAAAACAAATAATATTT
>CAYHGN010000019.1:30817-34672 GCA_964356005.1 uncultured Sphingobacterium sp. | reverse complement strand
TTGCGATTCCAGCGAAGGCTGGAATCTCCTTATTAACCAAAAAATTTTGTCATTCAGCGAAAGCTGGAACCTCCCGACTCTTAAATAATGACATTGAGCGCACGCGTGTCGTCCGTGCTTTATATAACTCCAGGAACGCGCGGTATGTGCGCAGCAGCAACTTCAGGCTGACCGTCCAAATGAAAAACAGCTGCGGGTAAAATAAACCTTGCCGTAGGAGGTAGCTTCCGGCTATTCGTAATTTGACATAGAAAGCAATTTCTTGCCGGAAATACTCCGTAGGAAAGGGCTGAACCAGCCTATAACACACAGGTATTGGTTTCAAAAATCAATTATTGTGACTCCAGAGCATTATCGGATCTATTCTAACCGTATTATTTTACCCTCCCATTTATCGAACTCAGGATATTCTAAACTTTTCTCCACCTTAATTTTCTGGAATTTGTGTAATACTTTTCAGTTAATACACATTTTTTGCGTTTTCAATACCCATATCTATTCATTTTTAAGGTCGTTTTATGTAACTTCGCTCGCAGTTATAATTGGAAATAAATTAAAATCAAGCAAATAAGATGGCATTTGATTTAGACATGATCAAAAAGGTTTACAACAACTACGGTCCGCGTCTTGCGGCAGCGCGTAAAGTTGTAGGTAAGCCCCTTACATTAACAGAGAAAATTTTATACGCCCACTTATGGGAGGGTAATGCAAGCGAAGCACGTGAGCGCGGAGTCACTTATGTTGATTTTGCTCCCGACCGTGTTGCGATGCAGGATGCAACTGCTCAAATGGCATTATTGCAGTTTATGCAAGCCGGCAGGCCAACAGTAGCTGTGCCTTCAACTGTACATTGCGATCACCTGATTCAGGCGAAAATCGGTGCTAACGAGGATCTGGCAACTGCAAATACTCAGAATAAGGAAGTTTATGATTTCCTTGCTTCTGTATCCAATAAGTTTGGTATAGGATTCTGGAAACCGGGTGCAGGTATTATTCATCAGGTAGTTTTAGAAAATTATGCATTCCCGGGAGGTATGATGATCGGAACCGACTCTCATACACCAAATGCAGGTGGTTTAGGTATGATTGCTATTGGTGTTGGTGGTGCTGATGCCTGTGATGTAATGGCAGGTCTGGCATGGGAGTTAAAGTTCCCTAAGCTGATCGGGGTAAAACTAACAGGAAAACTTTCTGGATGGGCTTCTGCAAAAGATGTCATTCTTAAAGTTGCCGGTATCCTGACTGTAAAAGGAGGCACAGGATATATTGTTGAGTATTTCGGAGAAGGAGCAAGATCACTTTCAGCAACCGGAAAAGGAACAATCTGTAACATGGGTGCTGAAATTGGTGCAACCACTTCAGTATTCGGATACGATGATAAAATTGCGACTTATTTAAAAGGTACTGAGAGAGAAGAAATTGCAAAACTTGCTGATCAGGTTAAAGAACACCTAACAGGAGATGATGAAGTTTACGCTAATCCTAAGAATTACTTTGATCAGGTAATTGAGATTGATCTGTCAACTCTTGAGCCTCATATAAATGGTCCTTTTACGCCGGATGCGGCATGGCCAATATCCAAATTTGCTGAAGCAGTACGTGAAAACGGATGGCCACAAACTCTGGAAGTTGGTTTGATCGGTTCATGTACCAATTCTTCTTACGAAGATATTTCAAGAGCAGCATCTCTGGCTCAACAAGCTGTAGATAAGAAATTGGTAGCTAAGGCTGAATTTACAATTACACCTGGTTCAGAGCTTGTTCGATATACTGTAGAACGCGATGGCTACCTGGATACTTTCGAGAAAATGGGCGGTGTGGTTCTTGCAAATGCCTGCGGACCATGTATCGGGCAGTGGGCACGTCATAGCGATGACCCTACCCGTAAAAATTCCATTATAACTTCATTCAACAGAAACTTTAAGTCGCGTAACGACGGAAACCCGAATACACATGCATTCGTAGCATCACCTGAGATTGTAACTGCAATGACTATTGCCGGCGATCTGGCTTTCAATCCATTGACTGACACACTGACCAACTCCGAAGGTATACAAGTTAAACTTGATGAGCCACAAGGTTTGGAAATGCCAACAAAAGGATTTGCTGTTGAAGATGCAGGATATCAGGCACCAGCAGAAGACGGAAGTACAGTAAGAGTACTCGTTGATCCAAATTCTGCACGTCTCCAATTGCTTGATCCATTCAAAGCATGGGAAGGAACAGATATTAAAGGATTGAAACTTTTGATCAAAGCAAAAGGAAAATGTACTACTGATCATATTTCTATGGCAGGTCCATGGTTGAAGTTCCGTGGTCACCTGGATAATATCTCTAATAATATGCTCATCGGAGCAACGAATTTCTTCAATGAAAAAGCCGATAATGTAAAAAACCAGCTTAATGGTGCATACGGATCAGTACCAGCTACGGCTCGTGCTTATAAGGCAGTTGGGGTAGGAAGTATTGTTGTCGGTGATGAAAATTATGGAGAAGGATCATCACGCGAACATGCTGCAATGGAGCCGAGACACCTTGGTGTACGTGCCATTCTGGTGAAATCATTTGCCCGTATTCACGAAACCAACCTGAAGAAACAGGGCATGCTTGCATTGACATTTGAAGATGTAAATGATTATGACCGTATTCTGGAAGATGATACCATTGATATCTGTGGATTAAATGATTTCGCTCCCGGCAAACCATTGAGCATTGTACTTCATCACGCGGATGGAAATACTGAATCATTCAGTGTAAACCATACCTATAATGAGCAGCAAATTGAGTGGTTCAAAGCTGGTGGTGCATTAAATATCATCAGAATGAATCAAAAGGGTTAATTAAAAACCTGATATAATTAAAAAGCCAGAAGTTCAATACTTTTGGCTTTTTGCTTTTAATCAAACCTGTTTTCTAAAAATTACATCATGTCAAAAGTGATTCTCATTACCGGGGCTTCAACCGGCATCGGACTTGAAACTGCAGTTCAGCTTGCTGAGCAGGGCCATCAGGTTTACGCAACTATGCGCAATCTGAGCAAAAGAGCGCTGCTCGATCAGGAAACAGAAAGAAGAAAGGTTAAGCTCAGGGTTTTACAACTGGATGTTCAGGATGAAAAAAGCATATCGGCTTGCATTGCCGAGATCATTTCGACAGAAAAAAAAATTGATGTACTGATCAATAATGCAGGTGCCGGATTTATCAAGCCGATGGAACAGGCAAATATGCAAGAGATTCAACAGGTAATGGATGTGAACTTCTATGGCCCTATCCGCTGCAGCAAAGCCGTAATGCCATTTATGCGCAAGCAAAAAAGCGGACATATCATCAATATTTCTTCGGTCGGCGGAATTGTAGGTTCTCCGGTAAACGAAATTTATTGTGCCGCAAAATTTGCACTGGAAGGTTTAACAGAAAGCCTTGCAACATACCTGGAACCTTATTTCGGGATCCATGTATCATTGATTGAGCCGGGAGGTACGATCACAGAATTTGCCAATAGCCTTACCGAATATTTTGAGTCAACCGGTGGTATTCTGAACGATGACTACAAACCACTGATGGAAGATTATATGGCTTACCGGGCTACATTTACAGAAGAATTTAAGGAAAAGGCCTTTCAGAAGCCTGCAGATATAGCATCTGTAATCATCAGATGCATGAATGATCCGAATCCTAAAGTCCGCTACCTCACTTCTGAGGGCACATTAGCCTTCACGAAATTAAAAACAAGCCTCGATCCTGATGGTGAATTGATGAGAGCTCAGGTGAGAAAGGGGATATTGAATAAGTAATATCCCACCCTTTGTCTGAACTATGATTCAGGTGATTTACCTGATTATTATGATAGTATGA
>CAYHGN010000019.1:12708-30717 GCA_964356005.1 uncultured Sphingobacterium sp. | reverse complement strand
AATATAAACCCTTTGTCTGAACTATGATTCAGGTGATTTACCTGATTATTATGATAGTATGAATCATAAAAATCATCCTAATCATAATAATCACAGTTCAGACAATATAAACCCTTTGTCTGAACTATGATTCAGGTGATTTACCTGATTATTATGATTATCTAAATCATAAAAATCACGTTAATCAAAAAAATCAAAGTTCAGACAATGAACGAACAGGGAGGCTTTTTTCGTATTTTCGTAACAGCCTAAAACATAAATTTGAGATACATTTCACTTTTTTTCCTTCTTTTCATTTCAGTGTTTACTGCATTTGCACAACCTGCAAACGACAGTTGGGACAAGGCTATTCCATTAACTGAACCCTCAAAATGCTCAGCAGATGCAGGCTATTCAAATATTAATGCTTTAGATGAAGGAACATTTGGTACAGCACCACAGTGGCCAGCCGGACAAACCGGTAGAGATGTTTGGTTCAGCTTTACAGCGAGTGCCTATGATGTAAATATAACCGTTACAGGAGCCAGTACAGGCGGTGGAACTACAGGTGGTACATTACAAAATCCACTCATCGCTTTGTATACAATTGAAACAACAGCTAATTCATTGTCCTTTTCAGCCCAGGTCGGTTCTTTGACTACAACAGGCACAGGGATTACAACTTATTATAAAGGTGCATTGGTTGTGGGTAAGGTGTATTATATCCGTGTAAGTGCGAGCAACAATGCGACTGGAACATTTAAATTATGTCTTAATAATTATTTCGCCCCACTAAAAGCCGGGCAGGATTTTGTGACCTCTTCCATTTTGTGCGATAAAAAAAGCTTTACAGAAAGTAATGTTTCAGGTGCAGGCACCAATAACAGAGAGACTGCTGGCTCCTGTCTGGGGCAAGAGTCTAATTCGGTCTGGTATAAATGGACTGCTGCCAACAATGGTACTTTGACCATGGACATCACTCCTACTGTAAATTCAGATGATATTGACTGGGTTTTATATGATCTGGGGCCATCAGGAAGCTTTAGCACTAAAACATTGTTGCGCTGTGCAGTTGGACATGGCGTGGATAACACTGCCTGTCCGAATGAAGCCCTGTATTTTAAAACAGGCATGAATTTGACTTCTACAGATATTACTGAAGAATCAGGTTGTGGGCGCGGGGGGCAGGATGGATATTTGAAGTACATCGATATGCAGCAGGGACACACTTATGCTTTGTTAGTTGATAATTTCTCCAACGGTAACAATGGCTTTAAACTGGAATTCGGAGGTACGGGAGAGTTTGTTGGACCTGAAGCCAAAATTGTACTCACAAAAAATCAAGCCTGTAGTCCTACCCAGAGTTTCACTTTCAACAATACGGGATCCAAAAATTACACCAGGGCTGAATGGAATTTTGGCGAAGGTGCCAGCATTGTGACTCCAAATACCGCCGGACCGCATACGGTCACTTACTCAAGTCCGGGTTTTAAAACAGCTGTTCTACAGGTATTTAATGCTGAAGGCTGTGCAGTAAGCATCACAGAATCTTTTCTTGTTGGCTTAAAACCTGCACTTCCGCAAATCAGTGGTTTGAAACCAAGGTATTGTATAGGCGAAACAATTGAGCTGAGTATACCCATTCTGGATGGTGCAAGCTATTCCTGGACCGGTCCGGGAGGATTTACATCCACCACTGCAGAAATCAAAGTCCCGGTTGACGGCGCAGGAAAGGCGGGCATATACTCTGTCACTGTTAGCCTCAATGGTTGTACAAGCGACCCCGCATCAGTCAACATTGCTTCCATCGGACAAACACCAACAGCCTCATTTATCATAACAAATAATAATCCCTGCACAGTTGGGCAGAGCTTTACCTTTACGAATAGCTCTAAAGACTTCCAAAAACTCCGATGGGACTTCGGAACGGGTTCAAATATTCCTCCGGGCGGCAGTAATCCGGTAAATACGATTACTTATTCCAGCTCAGGAACCAAGACCATTCGTCTCGAAGCAGAAGGAAGTTCAGGCTGTATCAATGTTTTCACTCAAGAGATCATCGTGGCATTAAGTCCGGTGAAACCTATAATCATAGTCAATAAACCTGATTTCTGCCTGACTGATGTAATCAGGCTCAGCACCGCCGCGCAAACTGATGTAATTTACAACTGGACCGGACCCAATAATTTCAGTTCCAATCTGCAATCACCTGAAATAGCTGTCACAAGTGTAGCAATGGCAGGTACTTATACCCTGACTTTAAGCAGGGGAAATTGCAGTACCGAATCGGTAAGCATTGTAGTCCCACCAATATATAAAAACCCTGTAGCGGCGTTCCGTTCAGAGCCAAAACCCCCGGCAAAACTTTCATTTCCAATCCTTGTTCGGTTTTTCAATGAATCGACAGATGCAGACGCTTTTTTATGGGATTTTGGGGATGGGAATACTTCTACGGATAAGGACCCTGAACATACCTACCTGACAGCGGGCGATTTCGATGTATTGCTGACAGTATTTAAAAGTTCGGTTTGCAGTGCATCCACTGCACAAGGCCAGTTCATGATCAGTGCGAATAACATTCTGTTTATTCCTAATACATTTACACCTAATAATGATGCTTTAAATGATGAGTTTGTGATCAGCATGACCAATATTAAAACATACAGAATAAAGATATTTAACCGCTTTGGTGTTCCTATGTTTGTGTCGGATGACCTTTTTAATCATTGGAAAGGAACTTTCAGAAATGAATCCTTACCCGTCGGGACCTATTATTATCTGATTGATGCCGTCGACTTTAATGGAAACCTGATCAAAAAAACAGGTCCGGTAACTATATTACGATAACAATGACAGCCTGCACAGAAAATAAAGCAATTGCTCTCTGATGAAAATCACTCTTTTAACCATCGGCAAAACAGAAGATAAATATCTGATTGAAGGGATTGACATCTATCAGAAACGCCTGAAACATTATATCCCATTCCGCATACTCGAAATCCCGGAATTAAAGAATACGAAAAGCCTGTCGCAGGAACAACAAAAAAGTAGAGAAGCAGACCTAATCTTTAAAAATATTCAAAGTGCCGACCATGTTATACTACTCGATGAAAATGGCAAAGAGTTCGCATCGAAAGGCTTTTCTGTATATTTAAATAAAAAGATGGTGAGTGGGCTCCAGCATCTGGTGTTTATCGTTGGGGGGCCTTATGGGTTTAGTAATGAAGTCTATGAGCGAAGCAATGAAAAAATATCCTTTTCTAAAATGACACTTTCACATCAGATGATCCGCCTGTTTTTTGCAGAACAGCTCTATCGTGCCTGCACCATTTTAAAAGGAGAACCTTATCATCATGATTAAGCACTGAATTATGACAGACTATAAAAGAAATTACAAATTCCGCTCTGGCAACCGATCGAAAGAGAACAAGCTTTTTTGGATAATGATCCTGATTGCTCTTGCTATAGGATATGTAATTATACGCTACTTTTGATTCAGAATTATGTAAATAGGAAATAGATTAACTATAGTCCATTCCTAATCAGACCTCAGACTTCAGACCTCAAATCCCCTACTTCGATTTCTGAGATAATCGTGTTGCACTTTTTCCTGCAGCCTTGGTTGTTTTAGGTTTTTCTTTCACTGGCTCTGGCTTTTTAACTATTGGTGTATCTGCAGCAGCAACCGGAGATCCATCGGTTATCGGTTCGGGAGCTGCTTCAGTAAACAATGGCAAATCCTTAATAATGCTAAACCAGGTGATGATCTTCTTCATGTCTGAAGCATAAACACGTTCCTGATCATGATCTGGCGCCACTTCAGTAAAAAAAGCACGTAAAGAACTACCGTCTGCCGTTTTTGCATCTGGTAAATTTTTGCTATCCTTCATTTTCAGAAAAATATCACTCAATTTCAGATCAGCCGAATCACCAAAAACGGTAATGTCTTCTAAAGAGGCCATCTTTGCAGTACTGATGTTGACTACGATCTTATTCTTCTGCTCATCCAGGGTTTCCAGGATAAAGCCCGATTTATTCTGGCCAATCAGTTTAAACAATCCCGGTTTACCGGATACAGATACTAATCCTCTTAAATTCATTTTTTAGTTGTTAGTAGTTAGTTGTTAGACAAAGGGGTAGCTGCATTTAAAGCATTTACCGTCAATTACTATCACTAATCTAAATCATTTCAATTGATCTCTATTGTTATACGATCTTGTCCCTTATATATATTTGTACAGGTTCTCAATACTCAATACTAAATACTCAATACTCAATACTCAATACTCAATACTACTCCTCAATAACTTCTATACCCAATATCTTATCACCCTGACGGATATCGTCAACAACATCAACATTCTCAATAACCTTACCAAAACATGTATGATTGCGATCTAGATGAGAAGTATTTGTACGGCTATGGCAGATAAAAAACTGTGAACCACCTGTATTACGGCCTGCATGAGCCATTGAAAGAACACCTCTGTCGTGGAATTGGTTTTCTCCTTCGAGTTCACAATCAATGCTATATCCCGGACCACCGGCACCCGTACCTGTCGGGTCTCCACCCTGGACAACAAAATCATTAATCACTCTATGAAAAGTTACACCGTCATAATAACCTGTTTTTGCCAATTTTAAGAAATTTGCAACGGTATTCGGTGCATCTTTATCATAAAATTGAACGGTCATATCACCTTTCTCGGTTTTAATAATTGCTTTGCTCATATTTGTTTTCTTAAGATTGGAAGACAAAGGTAATTATTTCAGTGAATTGATGAAATTCTTCAAATATCTTCTTCTTTTTATACCTTTAAATTCAGTAGATCGTTATAATACCTGATGTTAAAAGCCAGATTAACCTTTCTTTTCCTTCTTTTAACTACAGTTTGCAGAGCTGCTTCCATTCTTATTCCTATGGATGAGGATCAGAAAAATCACCTGAAAGCTTATGGTATCACCTACTGGGCTCTAAAAAATGGTCTCGAAACCGACTGGCTGCTGAATTATAGAGGTGGTAGTTTTCTGATGAAATATACCCAATCCATGGAATCAGAGTGTAAGATAAGAGGTGTGTCATATGAAGTGCTTGCAGATGGAAAGGTGAATGTGATTTTGAATGAAGTGACTGATCCATCAGTAAATATGGATATGGTCAAACTTGAAAAAGCTCCAAAAATTGCAGTATATTCTCCTAAAAACAAGCTGCCATGGGATGATGCTGTGACCATGGTATTGAGCTATGCCGAAATTCCCTATGATATTTTGTATGATGACGAGGTTTTGAAGGGCGAACTTCCAAAATACGATTGGCTTCACCTTCATCATGAAGATTTTACAGGACAATACAACAGGTTCTGGAGTGCTTTCAGAAATGCTTCATGGTATATCGAGGATGTAAAATTGCAGGAAGCCACTGCAAAGAGAAATGGTTTCAGTAAAGTGTCTGAAATGAAACTTGAAGTTGCCAAAAACATTCGAAACTTCTGCTCAGGTGGTGGCTTCATGTTTGCGATGTGCTCCGGGCCGGAAACCATTGATATTGCTCTGGCCGCAAATGGAACTGATATCGCAGAGCGTGTTTTCGATGGCGATACTTCAGACCCAAAAGCACAGTCGAAGCTTGATTTTAATCAAACCCTTGCATTTCAGAACTTCAAGCTGGATATGAATCCTGCAAATAATGAGTTTTCAAATATAGATGCTACCCCTATCCGTTCCCAAATTTTAAATCGCACAACTGACTTTTTTACTTTGTTTGATTTCTCAGCCAAATGGGATATCGTTCCAGCTATGCTTACCCAAAATCATGATAAAGTAGTGAAGGGATTCATGGGACAAACAACAGCATTCAGAAAGGGTGTAATCAAACCAAATGTACTTGTAATGGGTGAAACCAAAACAAGCGATGAGGCCCGTTACATTCATGGAGAGTTTGGAAAAGGTCAGTGGACTTTTTATGGCGGGCATGATCCGGAAGATTATCAGCATATGGTTGGAGACCCTCCTACCGATCTGAATCTGCATCCCAACTCACCAGGCTACAGACTGATTCTGAATAACGTGTTATTTCCTGCTGCGAAGAAGAAGAAACAGAAAACCTGATTTAGTTGATAATAGATACCCGATAGCTATCGGGTTGGCTTTGAGAATTAGGTCCCTCCTGCGTAGTGATGAGAGAGAGTTGATAATTGGAAATAGGGAATTAGGGAACGGCAAGCTAAATCATCACAATTCAGCACTCTTCCCTCCAACAACCAACAACCAACAACTAACAACCGATTTAAATTTTTTATTCCAATAACCAATCCTTATATTTGCTCGCCTCCCAAGCTATTTGGGCCAAATATTATGAATTTAGTTTTCACACATCACGTACATTTCCATCATCGCTTTGCGGCGATGTAAAATAATATACGTTTCTCCGTGAAACTGTTTCTTAATAATTTTTTGGTCTGATTAAAACTTACAATTTGAAAACTCTTAAAATAGCTATCCAGAAATCTGGTAGATTAAACGAAAAATCGGTCGAACTGCTCAAAAATTGCGGATTAAGCTTCGAAAACTATAAAAGTTCCCTGATATCAAATGTATCGAATTTCCCGCTTGAGATATTGTTTCTTCGGGATGATGACATTCCGGAATATGTCCAGGATGGCATTGCCGACCTTGGAATAGTAGGTGAAAACGTAATCAGCGAAACAGGGGTTGATGTTAGTTTCCTGCAAATGCTGGGATTTGGCAAGTGTACCCTAAAACTGGCCGTGCAAACTCATAGCAGCATCCAAAACGTTGCTGATCTCAATGGAAAATCAATTGCTACTTCCTACCCGGTAATCCTGAAGAACTTCCTTGACAAGAATAATATCAGTGCGGATATCCGTACGATATCCGGTTCGGTTGAAATTGCTCCGGGTCTTGGCCTGAGTGATGCAATATTCGATATTGTATCAACGGGTGGCACACTTAAAAGCAACGGACTAAAACCTTTTGCCGAAGTGATGAAGTCTGAAGCGGTATTGATTGGACGAAATGGACTAGAAGCAGAGCCACTTGTTGTTGAATTGATTCAAAGAATTCAATCGGTACTGCGGGCGAAAGAAACGAAATACGTGGTTCTGAATACCGAGTCTAAAAATCTGGATCGCATTCTTGAACTACTTCCGGGAGTTAAAAGTCCGACGGTAGTACCCCTGGCAGAAAGCGGATGGGTCGCTGTTCATACGGTAATTCCTGAACGTGATTTCTGGGAGAAGATTAGTCTGCTGAAAAGTGCTGGTGCCCAGGGCATTGTTGTGATGCCTATCGAAAAGATCATCTTATAATAAGGAATACCATGTTGAAAGTCTATAATTTTAAGGAACTGAACACTAAAGCTGTCGAAGATCTTTGCAAACGCAACATAGATTCTAATAATCATATCCGGGCAGCGGTAACAGAAATTATTCATGAGGTAAAGCTTAACGGTGACAATGCCCTGAAAGCATTTGCCGAAAAATTTGATGGCATAACACTCGACAAACTCTTTTTAGATAAGGAAGAGATCAGAACTATTGCTTCCGGTGCTTCTGAAGAAGCAAAGCAGGCACTGAAACTCGCCTACGATAATATCTGGAAGTTTCATGCAAGTCAGCTGCGCACAGAAGAAAAGACTGAAACATCCAAAGGTGTGCTCTGCTGGCGGGAATTAAGGGCAATTGAGAAAGTTGGACTTTATATACCGGGAGGAACTGCGGTTCTGCCTAGTACCTTACTGATGCTTGGAATACCTGCACGAATTGCAGGTTGTAAGGAAATAATTGTGTGCTCTCCTCCACAGAAAGACGGAAAGGTTAATACTTATCTGGCCTATTGTGCCGAACTGCTTGAAATTGACCGGATTTATCTGGCCGGAGGTGCTCAGGCAGTAGCTGCAATGGCTTATGGCACGGAGAGTATCCTGAAAGTTGATAAAATTTTTGGTCCCGGAAATCAGTATGTAACCAAGGCAAAAACAATTATCCAATCTGAAAGTCAGACTGCCATAGATATGCCTGCTGGTCCTTCTGAAGTTTTGGTCATAGCTGATGATACGGCAAATGCAGAATATGTTGCTGCTGACCTTTTGGCTCAGGCAGAACACGGAATCGACAGTCAGGCTGTGCTTGTTTCAAGTTCTGCAAAGATCATTGAGGAAACTATACAAGAACTTAAAAAACAGCTTGCATTACTCCCAAGAGCTGAGATCGCTGCAAAAGCCATTGCCAACTCTTATGCGGTTCTGTGTTCAGATCTGAAAGAGGCAATGCAATTCAGCAATACTTACGCTCCTGAGCACCTGATTCTGGCAACAGACCAGTGGAAAAGTATCTCTGATGATATCATTAATGCTGGTTCAGTATTCCTAGGACATCTTACTCCTGAAAGTGCTGGAGATTATGCTTCAGGGACAAACCATACCTTACCTACCAGCTCCTATGCAAAGGCATATTCAGGAGTTTCAGTAGATTCATTTGTGAAAAAAATTACTTTCCAGCATATCAGCAAAGAAGGAATTATAAACTTGGGACCGGCTGTAGAAATACTGGCATCGCTGGAAGGGTTACATGCACATAAGAATGCTGTAACTATACGATTGAAAGATAGCCGGGAATAAATAATCCCAACATTAAAAAGGAAATACGATGTTCAACATAGAAAATATACTTCGTAAAAATATAAAGGACCTGGTGCCCTATTCATCCGCAAGGGATGAGTTCAAAGGTGAAGCATCGGTTTTTCTGGATGCCAATGAGAACAGTTATGGCTCCCCATTAAACCGCAATTACAATCGCTACCCTGACCCTCTGCAATGGAAGATTAAAAATCGCCTTGCTGAAATAAAAGGAGTACCTCCTAAGAATATTTTCCTGGGAAATGGTAGTGATGAAGCCATTGATATACTTTTCAGGGCATTTTGTAATCCCGGTGTGGATAATGTAATAACCCTTCCTCCTACCTATGGGATGTATGAGGTATCAGCAAATATCAATGATGTTGAAGTCCGAAAAGTACCACTTCAACCTGATTACCAGATGAATATGGAAGCAATTGCAGAAACTATTGATGCGCATACCAGAATCATATTTATCTGCTCTCCTAATAACCCAACCGGAAACTCAATTGAAAGGCAGGATATTGAAACTATTCTGACCAACTTTAATGGTCTGGTGGTTATTGATGAAGCCTATATTAATTACAGCAGGCAAAAAACTTTTATTCAGGAATTGACTGAATATTCGAATCTGGTCATACTGCAAACCTTATCGAAAGCCTGGGGACTTGCCGGATTGAGAGTTGGAATGGCATTTGCGAGTGAAGAGATCATTGAAATTTTCAATAAAGTAAAACCACCATATAATATTAATGAAGCATCGCAGGAACTAGCTCTGGAGGCATTGCAAAATGTGGATCAGATCAATAAGTGGATCAAGGAAACGGTTGCAGAACGTGAGAAATTAATAGCTGAACTCGCTAAAATTTCATTTGTTCTAAAAATATACCCTTCGGATGCAAATTTTATTCTTGTGAAAACAAGCAATCCAAAAGGTATCTACAGTCACCTTGTCAACCTGGGGATAATTGTACGCGACCGCTCAAAAGTTGAACTTTGTGAAGGCTGTCTAAGGATTACGATTGGCACGCCGGAAGAAAATATAGAATTATTAAACGCATTAAAAACCTTTCAGGAATCTGATAAAATATGAAAAAGGTATTGTTTATAGACCGCGACGGAACCATGATTGTCGAACCTCCTGTCGATTTACAGGTTGACAGCCTGGAAAAACTAGAATTTCTGCCCTATGCGATCTCATCTCTGAAAAAGCTTCAGGATTATGGCTATGAATTAGTGATGGTTACCAACCAGGACGGAAGAGGCACAAATAGTTTCCCTGAGGAGGATTTTCAAAAACCTCATCAGAAAATGCTGAATACTCTGGCTGCTGAAGGAATAAAGTTTGCGGAAATATTTATTGATGATTCCTTTGCTGAAGACATGAGTCCGAATCGCAAACCAAATACCGGATTATTAACTAATTACCTCATATCCAACCTGATTGATTTGCATAATTCCTATACCATTGGCGACAGGGAAACGGATGTTCAGCTTGCAGTAAATCTTGGATGTAAGGCTATCTATTTTTCAGACAGGAATTTAGAAAACACGGATCTGAATAGCAATAGCTGGCCGGAGATCTGCAAATTTCTAACAGCTAAAAAAGACAGACTGGTTGAACTTGAACGCAATACGAAGGAAACGAAGATCAGACTTAGTCTGAATCTGGATGGAAATGGTGAACACAAGATCAATACTGGATTGAAATTCTACGATCATATGCTCGATCAACTCGCAAAACACTCGGGTGTGGACCTCATTCTTACAGTGGAAGGCGACCTTAAAATTGATGAACACCATACGATAGAAGACAGTGCAATTGCATTGGGTAAAGCATTTAAACAGGCATTGGGTGACAAGCGCGGAATTGAGAGATATGGATTCCTATTGCCTATGGACGAGGCCCTGGTTCAATGCGCTATTGATTTCTCTGACCGTGCATATTTTATTTATGAAGGCAAATTCGACCGCGAGTATGTTGGTGATTTCCCGACAGAAATGTTTGAACACTGGATGAAATCATTCTCAGAGCATGCCGGAATGAATTTAAACCTAAAAATTATTGACGGAACCAATACCCACCATATGATTGAGGCCAGTTTTAAAGCTCTGGCTAAGAGTATTAAACAGGCTATTCAAATTACAGGAACGGAATTACCAAGTACTAAAGGAGTATTATGATCGGTATAGTATACTATGGCGCCGGAAATATTTTTTCCTTAACAGCTGCACTTGATCGTCTGGGCTTAAGTTATGGGATGATCAAAACAGCTGAAGACTTTGAAAAATATGACCGCTATATTATTCCCGGTGTAGGCCATGCAGGTTCTGCGATGCAAAAGCTTGAAGATACCGGACTTGTGCCGTCTATTATTGCTCTCAGGAAACCAGTACTTGGAATATGCGTGGGAATGCAATTATTAACCACTCATTCTGAAGAAGGTAATTCTGATCTTACAGGCATAATTCCATTGAAAACCAGGCTTTTCAGCGATAAATTAAATGTTAAAGTACCCCATACAGGATGGAATAAAGTCTTTCAGTCACATGATATTCCTTTATTCAGGGATATTACACCGGGAACTCATTTTTATTTCGTTCATTCCTTTTATATAGAATTTAATTCTATTTTTACGATTGCTTTAGCAGAATACGGAATAAAATTCTCTGCTGTTATACAGAAAGATAACTTTTATGGCGTTCAGTTTCACCCTGAAAAATCCGGTATTGCCGGTGAACAATTATTGAAAAATTTTGCACACTTAGCATAAACTCATGTATATAATTCCAGCAATTGATATTTTAAACGGAAAAGTTGTCCGTTTACGCGAGGGTGACTACGAGCAGGCAACATTTTACGATGTTACTCTCGAGGAGATGATTGAAAAATACAAATCTAATGGCACTGAGTTCATTCATATCATTGATCTCAACGGAGCCAAAGGGGATTTTAGCAATCAGAAATATCTATTTGATATCATTCATAAGACGAGTATAAAAATCCAGTACGGTGGAGGTATCAGAAGCATCGATAAAGTGAAGGAATTAATCGATGCAGGAGTCCACCGGGTTATAGTTGGAACTCAGGCAATTACAAATGTGAAATTTCTCAAGGAATTAAGTCAGGAAGTTTGTGGCAGGGAAAAATGTCAGGATCAGGTTGTTATAGCTATCGATGTACTTGATGAGGTAATCAAATATTCTGGATGGATGGAAAGTTCTCCGATCAATTTGATGGATTATGTTGATAAATGCTTGAACCTTGGATTTTTCAGATTTCTATGTACCGATATCGACAAAGATGGTAAACTGGGAGGTACCGGAGTAAATCTTTATAATAAGTTACTTGAACACTCTCCTTTTATCAAACTGATTGCATCAGGAGGAATAAGTTCAATGAAGGATATTGAGGATTTGCAGAAGATTAAAGTCGAATCCTGTGTTGTTGGAAAAGCAATTTATGAAGAAAGAATTTCTATTGAAGAGATCAAGGACTGGAATCTGAAAGCGCTGATCAGTTTCTAAGTTTCTGCATTTATTTTATACCCGGGAATTTGGCTTGTTCACAAGCAAGCAATTAATTAAATCGTTTTTTCGATCCAGTGCCCTTATGAAGATGGGTCATATATTTATCAAAGTTTTGGAATCCTCAAGCCTACTAACTGAAGCTATCAATGCCGGCAATGATTTGGCAAAGCGAATTATACCTTGTCTGGATGTAAAAGATGGGCGAACAGTTAAGGGCGTCAATTTTGTTGCTTTACGGGATGCCGGAGATCCTGTTGAACTTGCTTATCAGTATTCACAACAGGGTGCTGATGAACTTGTTTTTCTGGATATTACTGCAACACATGAGAGACGAAAAACAATAGTTGAACTGGTTAAAGCTGTTGCCCGGCAAGTAAACATTCCTTTTACCATTGGCGGGGGAATAAATGAGATCTCAGATGCCGACATCCTGCTTAACTCAGGAGCAGATAAAATATCTGTAAATTCAGCTGTTGTAAGAAACCCTGCCTTCATTGATGAACTCGCACTTGCTTTTGGAAAACAATTCGTTGTGGTGGCCATCGACACCAAGTATATAAATGGCAAAAACTATGTCCATTTAAATGGAGGAAGAATAGCTACTGGCATTGAAACAGAGGATTGGATCAGGGAAGCAGAGAGCAGAGGCGCGGGAGAAATCCTACTGACTTCTATGGATCATGATGGGACAAAAGGAGGTTTTGACAATGGCTTGTTAAAAAAAATAAATTATACACTGAGCATTCCTTTGATTGCATCCGGTGGTGCAGGGAATATTCAGGATTTTGTGGATGTGTTTAAAATAAGTAATGCTGATGCAGCACTCGCAGCTTCAGTTTTTCACTATGGTGAAATTCTGATCCCTGACCTTAAAAAAGTGCTTCAGCAAAATAATATCGAGGTTAGAATTTAAGTCCGGAGAAAATGACAATTGATTTCAATAAAGGAGGAGGTCTGGTACCTGCTATTATTCAGGATGAGCAAACACTGGAAGTGCTTATGCTTGGCTACATGAATACAGAAGCATATCAGAAAACGGTATCTGAAAATAAAGTTACTTTCTTTTCAAGGGCGAAAAACCGTTTATGGACCAAAGGTGAAGATAGTGGAAACTTTCTTAATGTGGTATCCATCAGTGAGGACTGTGATAATGACACCCTGTTAATCAAGGTAAAGCCTGTCGGGCTAACCTGTCATAAAGGTAACAGAAGCTGTTTTGATACTGCTTTTAACCAGAATTTCATTTTTGAACTGGAGAAAATCATTGGGGATCGTTATGCAAATCCAGTCGAAGGATCTTATGTCAACAAACTCCGTAATAAAGGATTGAACAAGATTGCACAAAAGGTTGGTGAAGAAGGTGTTGAAACCGTGATCGCTGCTTTGAATGAAACTGAACACGACTTAATTAATGAGGCTTCAGATCTGGTGTTTCACCTATTGGTATTATTGAAAGAAAAGAATATCAGTCTTGAAAAAATTGCTCTGAACCTGGAAGGCAGGCATTCGGGAAAATAAATTTTTGAGCGCCCACCATGTATGATTGAGATTGAAAATATAGCTACTTTATCAGGGCATCAGAACCCTATTTTTACTGTTGAGAATTCTCAGAAAGCCGGGATAATCTTTACAGGAGGGAACGACAAAGGGGTTGTAGAGTGGAATGTAAAAACTCCTGGTTTTATCAAAGTGCTTTTCCCGGTAAAATCATCAGTCTACAGTTTGCATTGCCCTGCTAATGAGCCTCTCCTTCTGGCTGCTGAGCGTAGCGGACAAGTGGATGCTTTCAATTTTGAGGAACAAAAGATTGTAGCTGTATTAGATCACCATAAACTTTCAGTTTTTGATATTAAATCTGTTCGCTCAAAAAATGAACTAATTATTTCATCTGAGGATGGAACTGTAAGTATCTGGGATATTAAAAGCCTGAACCTGTTATTTGCATTCAAGGTTTCTTCAGCAACAGTTAGGGTAATCAGCATCAGCCCTGATGAAAAAACAGTAGCTTTTGGTTGTAAAGACAATACGGTAAGGATCTATAATCTCGAAGATTATAGCCTGATTCATATCATTAATGAGCATAAAATGCCGGTCAGTTCAATCCAGTATTCTCCGAACGGAAAATACCTCTTATCCGGAAGCAGAGATGCTCAGCTAAAGATTTGGAGCACATCCGACTATTCATTGATCAAAAGTATTCCAGCTCATTTATTTTCGATTTACAGTATCGCCTTTCACCCAAATCTGCCCTATCTGGCCACAGCAAGCAGAGATAAAAGTATCAAGATTTGGGATACAGAAACTTATTCTTTAAAGAAAACCATCAGCCTTGAAAAAGGATACAATGCACATCGACTGTCTATTAATAAAATAATCTGGGAACCAATTAACAATCAGCTCATTTCAGTTAGTGATGATAAGTTGTTGAAGATTTGGAAAGTGGAATTTGATGGGTAGTTGTTGGTTGCAGGTTGGTTAGTTGTTAGTTGTTGGTAAATTTTCGGTTCATTGCAAATTTAATTTTCAATGCCATGATGGTTTAATTTCCACCCAATAGGTATTGGGTCTCAACGCTCTGTCAATCCCGACGCAGGAGGGAACTTAGCCCCTATCGACCTCTATTTTCGCTGCAAAACTCCTACTCACCCATTGTGAAGTTCCTTCGCTACTCTCAGGATGACATCCTGCTTAAATTAAAATTAATAATAGTAGCTAATTTCTTTACTAAATATCATCCCGACGCAGTAGGGATCTCATTAAAACCGTCAAGCCAATAGCTTCCTGATAACAATTCTCACTTCAATTCTCTTTATTAGGATTTTTTTGGTTACTGCCTCTCAATACTCAATACTCAATACTCAATACTCAATACTCAATTAATTAAATCTCTTAACAATCCTCAACTTATGCGTATACTTATTTAGCTCTTTATTAAATATGCCCTGAGAGTCGATAGGATCGATCCTTACCCTTCCTGATGCATGAATTATCCGGTTATTATCAAGCATTATTCCAACATGGGTAATGCGGCCTTCCTCATTATCAAAAAAAGCAAGATCCCCGGCTCTGGCTTCCTGAATAAATCCTAATAATTGACCTTGTTCTGCCTGCTGCCATGCATCCCGTTTAATTCGGATACCAAATTGCCTGAACACCATTTGTGTAAACCCCGAACAATCAATCCCAAAAACTGAACGCCCTCCCCATAGATAAGGTGCATTCAAATAAAACATAGCAGCTTCAGCAACCAAAGATCTGAATTCGCTAATATTGGGATTATGTATTTGCCCATCAAGTTTATACCGGGTTTCTCCCAGATAAAAATAATTATCTACGGTATGCGGTATAATAGTACCAGCAAGCAGGTTCAACAGATCTGAAGTGTCAGTTTTTAATACATAATGAATAGCAGATAAGCCAAGTACTGCATTCAGACTTGATAGACCGGCATGTGCTGTATTACTGATACCGATGTATTGTTTATTATCTATCCAGCCTTCATAATCATCGTAGCTGCAAATCACTCTCGACCATTTATCTCCAATTTCAAGAATAGTAAAACTGTCGCCGAATAATAATTGAGAACACATCTCGCTCTTATCAGATGGATCAGTCCGAAGCGGGACAAGCGCAAGGTTGCAGACACCAAACTGTTGATTCATATTGCAAATAAACCAATTTTACACTAAATTGAGCGACAATTGGAACCCAATTACCAAAATTCACTGAAATTTAATAAAAAGATTATGATAAGTCCTGAAAACATCCACAGAATACTTATAGCGGTCGAAGACAGCCCTTATTCGGAATTGGCGGTAAATTATGGTGTTTTATTAGCCAGGAATCTGGGTTCTAAAATCATTCTGGTTCATGCTGATGAAATTCCGATCGCCTCATCATACACAGCTGATCCATTATTAAATGAATCGCCGGCTATGATTCCGGAATTAATGAATATACAGGAAGAAGCGAGTAAAAATCTTTTCAAAAGGATAATTGAGCGGCATGGTGAGAAAGTTGAAATTTCAACCTATACGCGAATTGGCAGGGCTCAGGATGAGATTCTGTCAGTTGCAGAGGAATGTAAAGCCGATCTGATAATTCTGGGAACACACGGAAGAACAGGTTTTGACTATTTCATTTCAGGAAGTGTTTCAGAAAGTGTTGCCAGAAAATCAAAATGCCCTGTTTTGATCATTCCCAACCCCGAAAAGAAATAAAAAAAGACATAAAAAAAGCGGACAAAATTATCAGTCCGCTATTATTTTCCATAGCTGCTTATTCAAGATGCAACCATGCTTTCTTAGCTAACAATTCTTCATGGCTTTCCCGAACATCCTCATCGTCAACACAACAATCTACCGGACATACCGCGGCACATTGGGGTTCATCATGAAAACCAACACATTCTGTACACTTATCAGAAACAATATAATATACCTCATCTGAGATAGCAGCCTGTGCCTCTTCTGCATTCAGGGTTGAGCCATCGCCAAAATCAATGAGTCCTTTTAATCCTGTGCCATCTGAGAATCTCCATGCTGCACCGGCATCATAAATTGCGTTATTTGGGCATTCGGGCTCACAAGCCCCGCAGTTAATACACTCATCGGTGATTTTAATTGCCATTTTATCTTAAAGTCTATTTTTAATTTATTTTTGCATCAAAATTGAGCAGAAACTCATTTTTGAGTATGGCACAAATATAACATTATTTGAAGGAAAAATTTGAATGGGTAAGATTTTGACAAGCAATCAACGAATCGTGGCTTTTGAGGCCTTAGGCAATGTCATGGCAAAACCAGATGAGCAATTAAGTGGGCTGATTAACTCTGCACACCAATACAATGCCTGGTTCACTCCCCAAAGTGCTGCAATGGCTGTGAGTGCGATTGCAGGAATGCTGAACCAAAGGGATTTGCAAAAATGGCTCGGAAATGTACCAGGTGGTGCCGAACCTGACATGCGCTCCATAGGTTTAATTCTGGCAGGCAATATTCCGATAGTTGGATTCCATGACATCCTTTGCGTCCTGGCATCCGGTCACAAAGCGCTGATCAAACTATCTTCTCAGGATCAGAAGTTTATACCCTATATTTTGAACAAACTTCTTGAAATTGAGCCTGGTTTTGATCAACAAATCAGCTATATCGATAGGTTAAAAGATTTTGATGCAGTTATTGCGACCGGGAGCAATAATACTTCAAGATATTTCGACTATTATTTCAATAAGGTACCGCATATTATCCGCAAAAACCGAAACAGTGTGGCTTTATTAAATGGACAGGAGAGCACAGAAGATCTCAAAGCTCTTGGCCATGATATTTTTGATTATTTTGGACTCGGCTGCAGGAATGTCTCAAAAATTTATGTGCCATCAGGTTATGATTTCAGGACTTTTTTTGAGTCCATTGAAGAATTCAAATCGGTAGCCGATCATCATAAATACAATAATAACTACGATTACAACAAGTCCATCTTCCTGGTCAATCTCGACAAACACCTCGACAATGGATTCCTGTTATTGAAAGAAGATTCTCGCTTTGTCTCCCCTCTTGCTGTTTTATATTATGAAGAATATCAAAACCTTGAATTAGTGGGAATTGAATTACAGAAAAATGAAGATCTGATCCAGTGCATCGTTTCAAATTCTAAATTACCCCTCAGCACCGTAGCATTTGGTCAAAGCCAGTGCCCCGGTCTTTTTGATTATGCCGATGGTGTGGATACAATGAAGTTTTTGAGAAAACTTGAGTAGAAGTTACCTGTTGTCTGTTATCAGTTGTCTGGCTGCCTGATAAGATGATGCTGATTTATAGTAGTATCTCATGTCTAAATACTAACTACTAAGTACTAACTACTAA
>CAYHGN010000019.1:0-12608 GCA_964356005.1 uncultured Sphingobacterium sp. | reverse complement strand
ACTAAATAATTAACTTTGACCATAATGTATGTGATTAAAGTTAAGGGGAGTGCAAAAATCCCGGATTATGTTCAATTACGTGATGAGAAATTCACACTTCTGGCGTATTTTCGCGTTGACCGGCCTGAAAAAGCATTGGAGAAAGCGGGACTTGCAGCTCAGGCTGATTACATCATGAATAAAATTAAAGACCTGCCTTTCGGGCAAATTTTAAAACTAGAATTATGATTGCAAACTCCGTTATAAAATTAGAGGCTGTAGATGTATATCAACAAAAGCATCTGGTACTAAGCAATGTAAATCTGCAAATCAATCCGGGTGAGTTTGTGTTTTTGATCGGACAAACTGGATCAGGAAAAAGCAGTTTGTTAAAGATTATTTATGGTGATCTCCATATTTCAAATGGGAATGGGCTTGTTGCAGGTTTTGATCTTAAGAAGCTAACCGAAAAAGAAATCCCTTATCTCCGACGTAAACTGGGAATTGTTTTCCAGGATTTTCAGCTACTGACCGATCGTACGATTGAACAAAATCTGGAATTTGTGATGAAGGCCACCGGATGGAAGGATCAAAAACTAATTTCTGAACGTATCCTGGATGTTCTCGAAAAGGTTGGATTACGTTCCAAAATAAAAAGAATGCCACATGAATTATCTGGTGGCGAACAACAGCGCGTGGTTATTGCCAGAGCACTATTGAATGATCCTGAATTAATACTTGCAGATGAGCCAACAGGGAATCTTGACCCTGAAACATCCGAAGAGATTGTCACGCTTTTGAAGCAGATCAGTCAGTCGGGTACCGCGGTATTAATGGCCTCACATGATTACCATATCATCCGAACCTTTCCATCTAAAATTATCAAATGTGAAGGTGGCCTGGTTCATGAAGATGTGAAAATATAGAGCAGAGTTTATTTAAATATTAATCACAAATTGGATTTCAAACTCTGTTAAATCAAAATTTTATTGATCCCAGACCTGTCTTTGTTCCTTGCACTTTAATCCCCTATACTGCAAAAACACTGACAGCTTGACTGATTTTATCTTTGGCAAAAAAATTGTCATGAATAAATATGAATTTTTCAGAAATATTGAAAAAAAAGAAGAAGAACAAAATGGAAGTGAATCAAAATCCTGAAAATACAGAGCAAAATGAAACGCTGAATGTGAATGAGACTGATAAAAATGAAGTTTCAGATAGTTTAGAAGAAGGATCCGAAGAATTGTCTTCTGAAAATACGGAGTCCCAAATTTCAGACGAAGATAAATTAAAGGCAGAATCTACAGAATGGCAGAATAAATATCTGCGCATATATGCAGAATTTGACAATTTCAAACGACGCACCAGTAAAGAGCGGCTCGATTTATTACAGACAGCAGGAAAAGATGTCATATCTGATCTCTTAACCGTACTTGACGATTTTGAAAGAGCGCAAAAATCGATTGATACTGCTACAGATGTGGTAGCAGTAAAAGAAGGCGTAACACTAGTTCAACATAAATTGAAAGGCATCCTTAATCAGAAAGGTCTGAAGGAGATGGAATCATTAGGCAAAGAATTTGATGCGGATCTGCATGAGGGTATCACCAGTATTCCTGCCCCTTCCGCTGATTTGAAAGGCAAAGTTATTGATGAATTAGAAAAGGGGTACTTATTAAATGATAAGGTTATCCGCTTTGCAAAAGTTATTATTGGTGCATAAAATAATATGCTGGTAATTAAATTCAAATCAGAATTAATTGCTCAATTAAACAATGTGCATATTGTTGATTTATAAAAATGGCTAAAAGAGATTATTACGACATACTTGGTGTTACACGCAGTTCAAATGCCGAAGAGATAAAAAAAGCTTATCGGAAGATGGCGATAAAATATCATCCGGATAAGAATCCCGGAGATAAAGCTTCTGAGGAGAATTTCAAGGAAGCTGCCGAGGCTTACGAGGTTTTGAGCAATCCCGATAAGAAAAAAAGATACGATCAATTCGGTCATGCCGGCGGAGCTTCCAGTCCGAATGGCGGCGGCTATGGCGGTGGCCACATGAATATGGAGGATATCTTCAGTCAGTTTGGGGATATTTTTGGCGGTGGCGGGGGGGGGGGGGGGCCCTTCGATAGTTTTTTCGGTGGCCAGCAGCAAAGCAGGGGTGGCGGGCGGGCTTCCAGGGGAAGTAATCTTCGCATCAAGGTTAAATTAAGTCTTGAGGAGATTGCCAAAGGAGGGGAGAAAAAAGTAAAAGTTAACAAACAGATTGTATGTGACACCTGCGATGGAAGCGGTGCCAAAGATAAATCCTCATTCAATACTTGTAGTACATGTAACGGTAGCGGAGCAGTAAGAAGGGTTACCAATACCATTTTAGGTCAGATGCAAACTACCAGCACCTGCCCTACCTGTAATGGTGATGGAACTCAAATTACTTCAAAATGTACGGTTTGCCACGGCGATGGACTTACAAGAGGTGAAGAAACAATCAGCATCAATATCCCTGCCGGGGTTAGTGAAGGAATGCAACTTTCGATGAGTGGCAAAGGAAACGCAGCTCCAAGAGGTGGTATTCCGGGCGATCTGATTATTCTTATTGAAGAAATACCTCATGAATCATTGAAACGTGAGGGCAATAATGTAATTTACGACCTGCACATTAGTTTCATTGATGCTGCGGTTGGTGCCAGTGTTGAGGTTCCTACAATTGATGGAAAAGCAAAAATCAAGATTGAATCAGGCACTCAGGGTGGCAAAATTTTACGCCTGAAAGCTAAGGGCGTGCCGGAAGTAAATTCCTATCATAAAGGAGACCAACTCATTTATGTCAATATATGGACTCCAAAAGCATTATCAAAAGATGAACATGAAATACTCGATAAACTGAGAGAGTCACCGAATTTCAAACCCCAGCCAGGGAAAAATGAAAAGAGCTTTTTCGATAAAATGAAAGAATATTTCGAATAAAGAAAATAAATTTCGATTTATGTAAAAAACCTTAAAAACCACTCGAAAGCCGGATGGTTTTTTCATTTATTTGTGATTCAGAAATTCCTTTTACAATTGACTCAAAAATATTACATCAATAATGCACTTATGCTACTTTAGTAGCACAAAAGCCAATAGAAGTTTTAATAAATTAGCCGCTTCTAAGAAAAAAGGATAATCGACAATAAGAAATGGAAATAAACAGATATTTTAATTTAAGAAGAATAAAATACACTCTCATTTTAACTTTATTAGTAAATGTGAGTTTTTCACAAAGCAAAGTAGATTCAGTTCAGAAAGTTAAAGAAATTGTAATAAAGGCTTACTTATCAGAACAGCCGATTTTAAAGGTTCCATCATCCGTGAGTTTAATAAGCAATAAACAATTAAGAGACCAACCCGGTATCTCAATGTTACCTGCCCTTAATGCGGTACCCGGTATCAGAATGGAAGAAAGGTCTCCGGGAAGTTATCGTCTCTCCATTCGTGGAAGTTCATTAAGATCACCTTTTGGCGTAAGAAATGTGAAAATTTATCTGGATGAATTCCCATTGACAGATGCAGGCGGAAATACCTATCTTAACCTGATCGATGTAAACAGCATCAACAATATAGAAGTGCTAAAAGGCCCCGATGGTAGTTTATTCGGAGCAAACTCAGGCGGAGTTGTTTTGATAAACCCGGTCGACAAGAATGCCGATAGTACCTGGGCATCTGCCGGAATCAGCAGCGGATCATATGGTTTGTTTCATGAAAAACTTGCCGTTCAGAAAAAATTCAAAAACCAGTACCTGAATATTAACCATTCTTATCAGAGATCAGATGGCTATCGTGAACATAGTGCCATGAGCCGTAATTATGCACAGCTGATGTATCGTATGAATTATTCAGAAGAGAATCAGCTTCGTGTAATTGCTTTTTACTCTGATCTGGAATACAAAACTCCGGGAGGTTTGACTCTGGCTCAATATACTGCAAATCCTCAGGCAGCCAGACCATCGACCGCATTCGTAGCAGGTCCTGTTGCACAAAAAGCAAGGATTGAAAATAATACTTTGTATGCCGGAGTTGTCAATGACGCAAAAATTACCAGTAATTTAAGGCATGTTTTTGCTATTTATGGTTCAAAAACTGACCATCTGAATCCTTTCATTACCAATTATGAAATCCGTAAAGAATATACAGGTGGAATCAGAACCTACCTCGAATTATCCGGAAATGAAGATAAAGCTGTGAACTGGAAATGGAATGCCGGACTTGAATTACAGGGTACCAGTGCTGATATAGCCAATTATAATAATAACAGAGGAATTCAGGGTAGTTTACAGGTACAGGACGATATACTTTCGCGTCAATTTTTCTATTTCACTCGTTTTTCAGCGAATATTGGGGATAAACTTACCGCCGAAGTTGCTGCTAGTTTAAATTATTACAGATATAAGTTTTCAAAGGATATCAGATCTTATGCTACCAGATTTGAACGCAATTTTGATCCTGAACTAATGCCACGATTTGCACTATCTTATCAGGTCTCAGATTTACTGGTGTTTCGATCATCTATCAGCAGAGGCTACTCACCTCCAACAATTGCCGAGGTTAGAGCTACTGACAATAAGATCAATACAACACTGGAATCTGAAACAGGATGGAATTATGAAGCCGGATTCCGTTTACGTAACAGCAACGACCGCCTTTGGATGGATGCCTCCATTTTCCAGTATCGTCTTGAAAATGCAATTGTTCGTCGTGTAAACGCAGTTGATACCGAATTTTATTTAAATGCCGGTGGTACCCGTCAAACTGGTGTGGAAGCCCAAACCAGCTATTGGCTTATCGAACCGGGTTCAAAAGGTTTTTTAAGCGGACTTCAACTTCAAAACAGTTTTACACTCAGTAAATATTTTTTCAGGGATTATCAGAAAGGAACAGAAAATTATTCAGGAAACAGATTAACAGGTACCCCCAGAAGTGTAATAGTCAGTGGTCTGGATTTCCGCTTTCAAAAGAATTTCTACCTGTTTGCACAGCATAATTATACCTCAAAAATTCCTTTGAATGATGCGAATAGCGTCTACGCAGGAAGTTTCGACCTTGTACATTTCAAAGCGGGTTGGAGAAGTTCCAAACCCGGCAAACCAGTTCTGGATTTTTATGCAGGGGTAGACAATCTCCTGAATGAAACCTATAGTCTTGGAAATGATACAAATGCCTTTGGAGGCCGCTTCTTCAATGCAGCACCCAAGCGCAATTTCTTTGGAGGAATAAAATATACTTTGTAGTTAAATTAATACTCATCCAACGCTTCTCTTAGTGCCGGATGAGTATTAAATTATAGTGTTAAGTTGGGATACCGTATCGCTGAATAGCCCGGTGCTTTAGCTCCGGGTAAAAATCCGGTTTTCAGATAGGGCTTCAGCCCAAAACCTAACTGACCCTAAGGGAACAAATACTGGTGCTTCAGTGCCGAAATACCGCTAAATAATCCACATCTACCATTCCCTAACCCGAATTTTTACATGTTGGGCTGAAGCCCGAAAACGAACAAACTCGTTAACCCCAGCTAAAGCTGGAGCCTATTGAGCGACCGTACTGGTGTCATGTCATAAATACTTTGACGAACACATCGGAATACTAAGGAGGCTAAAATAAAATGGCTTTTACCTGTAACGACGAGAGGATGAAATTATTGAAACCTTATCCGTCAATTAATGAGTGATATAACACTAATATTTAAACTCAGCCAGCTTCTCAGTTGGATTCATCATGTAAGTTATAAGCGTACCATCATTCAATAACTCCACCACTCTAAAGCCCCTGTAAGGTGTACCCCAATTCCCCCCAACATGAGAATCGAATAAAAAGGGGATATTCTTTGCCATGAACACACCATCCTGATCATGTACATGACCGTGAAATCCTGCTCTTACATTCGGATATTTATGAATCAGTTCAAAAAATTCAGGGGTATCAATAGCATGATCAGTCCATTTGGCCTGAGGAATATGCAGGATCAGAAATACATTCTTTTTGCTTTTGTATTGCTCCAGCCTTTCCTTCATCCATTGCAGATCAGGTGAAACATAAGTCCCCTGCACATTAGAGGTATCTGCAAGTATAAATGCCGAACCTTTAGCCTCAAAACTATGATTCAAAGGCATCTTCCATACCTCATTCCATAATTCTTCGGTCACCATATCATGATTTCCCCGCACTACATAATAAGGCACCTGAAGATTATCCGTTTTTTTCTTAACCAGGGCCATGAGATTCTCTTCGTTATGAATAATGTCGCCATTAAGCACACAAAAATTAACACGATTGCTCTTATTGAACAAATTAATCTGATTGATCACTTTGTCAGTCATTTCATCAAATGCTGTATTTGGCTGCCCATAATGAAAGTCGGATGCCAGTACAAACCTTAGTTTAACTTTGGCTTTCAGGCCATAAACTTCCTCTGCAGAAAGATCCATAATTCTGCCGCTGAGTAATAAAGCGGATGCCAGGGAAATCTGCTGAATGAATTTCCTTCGTGACTGACTGTTTATTTTTTTTTCCATATGCGCTATGTTTTGTCAATTCTTTCCATTAAAATCGCCAAGCCAAAGGTGCATTTTAATGTTTTTATTCATATTAATTTTTTGTTAAGATTTTATTCAATCCCCTTACTTAAGCCTTGCAGATTTTAATTCCACCGTATCGCTTTCAAGGAATTGAAGTTTATAACCCCCGGTATCAATAATTGTCTTCGGAAATGATTTGCTTAGCTGACTGAATTCAGCACCCGAAATCGCTGTTTGAAACAGAAAAATCTGTCTTAGCTCCTTCAATGATTTCAATTGGTTAAGTCCTTTTGCTGTTATTTTAGTGCCTACCAGATTAAGATATGTTAATTTGGACAAGCTGTTCAACGATGCAATACCTGCATCACTTATTGCAGTCCTTTCAAGGGAAAGTCGGGTCAGTGAAGACAATTTTACAATTGATTTCAGTTTATTATCATCCAGATTAGAGTCTCCAATTTTAAGCCAGATCACTTGCTTGCTTAATGATTCCAATAATTGCAGATCCTTTGCAGTGATTGAATCAAGTGCTACGAAATTGACTGACAGGTAATTTCTATTTAGAGCAACCGGCATAACTGCAACTCCGCGGGAGAGCAGTTCCTGAACTACCTTAGCATCTGCTTGTCCGACAGCCTTTTCCGGAATATCGGAGATTAAGGCTACTTCGGTTTTTTCTTCAGATTGAAGGGATAAAAGAACCGGTTTTATCTTTTCAGTCTGTGCCAGGTCGGCGACTTTCTTGTTAAAATCAGCTCCACTGCTTACCCACCAATGAATCAGATCAAGCTCGGTTTTAGTAAGCTGTGACTGTTCGATCGGTGGCATATGATCATCACTTTCCTTTGATAATAAGATCCGCTTGATCAATTCACTTTCATCAGTATTTCCGGCAATGATCGCTTTGCCCCCCTTGCCTCCTTTTAAGATAAAATCGGGCATATCCAGCCGCAGTTTTCCTTTCTGTTTATTGGGACCATGACATTTATAACATTTAGAAGTCAGAATAGGCTTGATCACATCCTGATATGCAAGTGCCTGCTGAACGTTCGGGATAGGCTTTCTTTTCTCTTCAGCCTGACCTGAACCTTCTGAAGAGAATGCCCTAGTCAGGTAATCCGAACCATGTGTTATTGAACCACCAAAATGTCCGGTCAGGACAATCAGTAATACCATGAACCCAGTAATCCAGGTGATATTCTTTCCTTTCCTGTTTAAATACCACACTAAAATAGAAATTATAGCAAGCGCGATACCAGACCATTGATGATTAAAAATCAGGTCTTCATCATAATCACCACTACCTGAAAGCAGATAACCACTGATACAGGATGCAATCGCACTAATCATCCCAATGAATAATGAAATACCCACCGCTGAAGCCAGCGACTGATATTTTTCCTTTTGGGATAAAAATTGAAACAATGCGGCGAGCAGCAATACCCCTATCGGGAGATGTACAAATAAGGGATGAAAGCTCCCCATAAAATCAACCAGGCTAAACAAAAAAACAGAAAGTGTGCTCATTCAGGAAATATGAAATCAGGAATATCTTTTTCTAAGTAAATGCATCATGTACACATTAATAGCCCATTGATCAGCCAATGGCTGTTTGGTATAGGGATAAGTTGGCATATAATCGGGTGGACCGAACTCTGTAAGAATAGTCACCCGCTCTCCATTTCTTCTTTTTCTGTTCACAATTTTATCCCACCATTCGAAATGCTGTTTCACAGTTTGCTCCCATTCAGGCGCACGTGGGTCATTAACCTGCGGGCCTTCAGGATGGCCGATTCGGGCGTGAATATGTTCAGTCCGGGCCAATGCCAGATCAATTGTTTCCTTCTGATCAGCCAGTAAACTCTCATGAACGTTGCACCAGTGTGAGATATCCAGAGTCAGTTTCAGATCAGGATATTTTTCAAGAAAATTTCTGGTGATATGTGCTGCAAACAACATTCTGCCTCGATGTGTTTCATGGCATATTAACAGGCCGGTTTCTTTTGCCAATGCCTGGGTATGCTCGATGAATTTTATATTATCCTCGAAACTGAAATAGTCCTTTCCGGAATGGTTGTTAATATACAATGGTCGCTGGATATTTTGCTTTGCTGCCGCATCAATCATTCTTTTGTAGAACTCAAGATGCTCCTGCGGATTGGATTGAGATCCGCCGCAGAGGAAACCAATCTCAAGATCATAGGTCTTTAGGGCCGCGAATATCTCGTCCTGTGCCTTCTTATTTTCTGTAGGCCACCATAACTCAATTCCATCATATCCTTCTTTCTTAACCTTGGCGCAGAATGATTCCATCGTGCCCTGATAGCCCCAACTGGTAGCCATGATTTTCAGATCATAGCTTTTATTCACAGAAGATGAAGTCATTTCGGGTAAAGCGAAGGATTCTAAGGAAGATAATAGTAATGCAGCAGAACCTGCTGCGGAGGTTTTAATGAACTTTCTTCTGTCTTCTCTCATATAAATGACGTAAAATTCGGTTAAGCTAAAATATCGGTGAGCACTTTTCCTCCAACATCCGTTAAACGGAAAGGTCTTCCCTGAGATTCATAAGTGAATTTTTCGTGGTCAAAGCCTAATTGATTAAGGATAGTAGCCTGAATATCAAATGCTTC
This sequence comes from uncultured Sphingobacterium sp., assembly GCA_964356005.1. Lineage (GTDB taxonomy): Bacteria > Bacteroidota > Bacteroidia > Sphingobacteriales > Sphingobacteriaceae > Daejeonella. The sequence goes on along the minus strand of CAYHGN010000019.1, from coordinate 3,436 downwards.
TGTCTTTCCATTTACAATATCATATCCTATCTCATCTGTCTCTCCATAAGTAGTACCACCTTTAATACCGCCTCCCGCCATCCACATATTGAATGCAGCTGCATGATGATCCCTGCCTTTAAATGGCATATCCTTACCTTCCCTGTTTTCTTGCATTGGGGTTCTGCCAAATTCAGCACCCCATACGATCAGAGTTTCATCAAGTAAGCCTCTTTGCTTCAGGTCAAGAATTAATGCAGTAATCGGTTTATCTACGTTCCGGCATTTATTGACCAGCCCAATATCTACTGATCCACTGGCAGAAGTACCATGCGTATCCCATCCCCAATCAAATAACTGGACGAAACGAACACCTTTTTCAACCAGCTTCCTGGCTAGTAATACATTGTTCGCAAAGCTTGTCTTACCCGGTTCTGTACCGTACATTTCATGGATGTATGCCGGCTCATCGTTGATATTCATGACCTCCGGTACAGAGATTTGCATTTTATAGGCCATTTCATACTGCGCAATACGCGACAGAATTTCCGGATCATTATATTCTTCGAACTGTTCCTGATTTATTTTATTGATCGCATCAATGGAAGCTTTGCGCAAATCCCTGTCCATACCTACCGGATCTTTTATGAACAGAACCGGATCACCCTCTCCCCTGCATTGAACACCCTGGTAGACACTTGGCAAAAAGCCACTTCCCCACACACTTTTACCAGCATCAGGATTATTTCCTCCGGAAGTTAACACGACGAATCCCGGTAAATTTTTATTTTCAGATCCCATTCCATAGGTTACCCAGGCGCCTATACTTGGCCTTCCCAAACGTGATGAGCCGGTTTGCATTAATAATTGGGCAGGAGCATGATTGAACTGATCAGTCGTGACCGCATTCAACATTGCGATCTCATCTGCTACTGTGGCCAGATGAGGTAAATTATCTGAAAGCCATAAGCCACTTTTTCCATGCTGTTGAAAATTGGCCTGTGGACCGAGCATTTTAGGTACCCCCCTGATAAAAGCAAATTTTTTGCCTTCCAGCAAAGACTGCGGACATTCCTGTCCATCGAGTTTTGCAAGTTCTGGTTTATAGCTGAACATTTCCAACTGTGAAGGAGCACCCGCCATGTGTAAATAAATGACAGATTTAGCTTTTCCGGGAAACATCGGAGGCCTTGGTGCAAGTGGATTGGAAGCATCGAACAATGCATTTGGAGCTGAAGAACTACCAAAACCACAGCTTCCAAGCAAAGAGCCTAATGCAAGAGCTCCAAAGCCCATGGCCCCCTCCTTTAAAAAATGACGACGGGTATGTAACTGCAAGGCTGCATGTTCTGCTTCCCTTACTAAGCGTTGTGCCTGAGCATCTCTCTTCATAATCGATAATATTTCTTACCTGTCCTGTCTAATTTTTATTGAGCCATTCATCCATATTCAACATCGCACCGGCAACGATTACCAGTGATGCTGTTTCAGGATCGGCTGACTTATCATTTACACCCATTAACTGACCCATTGCAGTTTTATCCTTTTTATATTTCCTCAACGCTTCTGCATACAAGTCGGTTAATGCCTTTAGCTTCTTAGCTGAAATTGGCTTATACATCATGGCTTCATAGCCTTTACTGATCTGAATATTACTTTCCTTCCCTCCCAGTTCCTTCATGCGTAGCGCCAGACTTCTGGAAATGACCAGTGTGGTCGAATCGTTCAGAGAGGTTAATGCCTGTAAAGGAGTATTCGTCCGAATCCTCCGTGGCAAGCACGATTCTCTGGCACTACCATCGAAAGTCATCATTGATGGATAAGGTGCAGTACGCTTCAGGTAGGTATAAACCGCCCTTCTGTACTGGTCTTCACCAGAACTCATTATCCATTTTTCACCATTATACGGAGAGCGCCAGATACCTTCAGGCTGAAATGGCATTACACTCGGACCATACATCTTCTTGCTCAATACATTGCTTACTTCTAATGCCTGATCCCTGAGCTGCTCAGCTGAAAGTCTGATTCTGGATGCATGGGAATAAAATTTATTATTAGGATCAATCTTTAACTTTTCCTCAGTCACTGCAGAGTTCTGCCGATATGCCGCAGACATCACAATCTCTTTTAAAAGACGCTTCATGCTCCAGTTATACTCATTCATAAACTGCCAGGATAAATGATCAAGCAATTCCTTATGAGTAGGTGCAATACCTTGTGAACCAAGATCTTCGAGAGTTTCAGCAAGACCAAATCCAAACAACTGCTCCCATAAACGATTCACCATCGTTCTTGCTACAAGCGGATTCTTTTTATCTGTTAGCCATAAGGCCATTCCCAATCTATTTTTAGGCACATTTGCCGGCATGGGGTTCATAATACCGGGAACACCCGGTTCCACTTTGCTTCCCTTAACCATCCAGTTTCCACGTTCAAAAACATGGGTAGATCTGAGTTGGTCCCGGTTATTTTCGATCATAATTGGGGTTTCATCTACTTTAGCCTGCATCAGCTGATTGAAATTACTCAATGCCAGATCATAATCAGGTTTTCCCTTCCCGGGGAATGGAACATCAAACTGGAACCACTCAAATTGTACTCCTGTATCATCAGCATTTTTTATCGCCGGACTATAATATTTAAAAAACAGGTAACGTTTTCCTTTTTCAGCCGGTATCGGAACAGTTGCAATCTTCCATTCTCTTTTTGTATTTGCGAGCGGAATAGTTTTTAATAGTGTACCCTTCAATGAATCCAGATAAATAGACCATTTACCCCCATCAAAATTTGTTTTATATCGAAACATGAGCTGGGTCTTATCCTGAAGTACTACATCCTTTAATCGACAGGTACCATTATTACGCAATCCTGCAAACCAACTACTGATTAAAGCGCCATTCACAAACTGATCGCATTGCAGTGAGTTAATTGTAGGCTGCCAGGTTTTAAGAAAGTTAAAGTATTTATTTGCTTGGCTTTCTGAGGTATTGTTCTTTAACCAGCCTGTAAGTTGTACGAGTTTTAAACTGTCCTGAGTGCTGTATTGCCGCAATAAAGGATAATCAGCATTCGTGTCTTCATCCCGCGAATTATTAAAAAAAGCCATGAACTTATAGTACTCGTCAGCCTTAAAAGGATCGTAGGGATGACTATGGCATTGAACACAGTTAAATGAGGTTCCCATGGTTGCACTCCAGGTTGTATTCACCCGGTCCATAACAGCAGAAGTTCTGAATTCCTCATTATCAGTTCCTCCTTCATCATTGGTCATTGTATTTCGATGAAAAGCTGTAGCAATATATTTCGCATCGTCGGGGTTTGGCATCAAATCGCCGGCAAGCTGTTCAATCAGAAAATCATTGTATGGTTTATCTGTATTATATGCTTTGATCAACCAGTCACGGTATTTCCAGATGATACGACCGCGGTCAGCTTCATAACCCCTGGTATCTGCATA